>JAFQMU010000018.1 GCA_017421085.1 Desulfovibrionaceae bacterium
CACAACCTTGCGCACTGTCAGACCGGCAAGATATTTTTTAATGCCCTCATCGGCAAGCGCGAGGGCTTCAACCTCAGATTTATCGGCCTTGGCAGGAACCTTAAAGCGTCCACGCAGTTTGCCGTTAACCTGCACTACTATTTCAATTTCATCGCGCTGCAACGCACTTTCATCAAAGCGGGGCCAGGCGGTATGAAGCAGCATTTCCCTGCCGCCAAGACTTTCCCACAACTCTTCGCAAAGGTGGGGGGTAATGGGAGAAAGCAGGGTAAGCACTGAACTCACCGCTGAGGAAAGGATATTTCTTCCGCCCTGCGACTGCACCAGCTCATCCTTTGAAGTGTAAAGTTCGTTGACCAGCTCCATGATGGCGGCAATGCCGGTGTTGAACTGATAGCGGCGGGTAATGTCTTCGGTCGCCTTTTTCACAGTCTGGTGTTCGCGCAAACGCAGCTCCGCAGCCAGAGAGCTGACGCTTGCATCCTCAGCAGTTGACGAACAGGCCGGCACTGCGGAAAGCTGCTCTCTCAGCTCGTCAACCAGACGCCATACCCGCCCTACAAAACGGAAAGAGCCTTCAATTCCGGCATCAGACCAGTCGAAGTCGCGCTCCGGCGGAGCTGCAAACAGACAGAACAGACGCACGGTATCAGCGCCGTACTCGGCAATCATTTCCGTAGGGTCGACAATATTTCCGGCTGACTTGGACATTTTGCTGCCGTCTTTAAGCACCATCCCCTGGGTAAGCAGATTCCTGAACGGCTCGTCAAGGGCCACATAGCCCATATCGCGCAGCACCTTCACATAAAAACGCGAATAAAGCAGGTGAAGGATGGCGTGTTCCACCCCGCCGATATAAAGGTCAACGGGCAGCCAATATTTCACCAGCTCCTTATCAAAGGGACAGTCTTCGTTACGCGCATCAGCAAAGCGCAGGAAGTACCAGGAAGACTCCATAAAAGTGTCCATGGTATCCGTTTCGCGCCGGGCAGGGCCCCCGCAGCAGGGGCAGCTTGTCTGGATAAAGGCGGGGTTGTCCGGCAGAGGGGAACGCCCATCGGGATGAGTCTGCACATCAAGCGGCAGCACCACCGGCAGGTTTTCTTCCTTTTCCGGAACCACTCCGCATTTATCGCAGTAAACCACGGGGATAGGAGCCCCCCAGTAACGCTGACGTGAAATATTCCAGTCGCGCAGGCGCCAGTGAACAGCGGATTTTCCGCAGGCGTTTTCTTCCGCCCAGCGGGTAATGGCGGCTTTAGCCTCTCCATTGGGCAAACCGTTGAAATTTCCGGAATTGAACAAAACACCCGCCTCAGTGTATGCCTCAGACATCTGACTTCCCACCAGTGCAGGCTCGCCTTCAGGCTGAATTACCGGAATTATTTCAAGCCCATATTTGCGTGCGAAATCAAAGTCGCGCTGGTCATGGGCGGGCACAGCCATAACAGCGCCGGTACCATAGTGCATGAGCACAAAATTACCAACCCACACCGGCACTTTGCCTCCAGTGAGCGGATTGATGCAGTAAGCTCCGGTAAATACGCCTTCTTTTTCCAGCTCATCTGAAGAACGATCGATATCGTTCATGTTCACTACTTTTTTACGGAAAGCCCGCACAGTCTCAGCTTCAGGCCGCCCTTCAATCAGTTTGTCAACCAGAGGATGCTCCGGCGCCAGAGTCATGAAAGTCACCCCAAAAATAGTGTCGGGCCTGGTGGTGAATACGGTAATGGTTTCAGAGCCGTCTTCCAGTTTAAAGTCAATATCAGCGCCGGTGGATTTGCCGATCCAGTTATGCTGCATGGAAATAACCCGGTCAGGCCAATGGCCCTCCAGCAGTTTCAAATCCTGCAACAGCTCTTCAGCATACTGGGTGATGCGGGCAAACCACTGAGTAAGCTCTTTCTTCTCCACAAGAGATTTGCAACGCCAGCAGCGGTCGTCAATCACCTGTTCATTGGCAAGCACGGTGTGGCATTCGGGGCACCAGTTCTGCGGCGCATTTTTCCGATACATCAGCCCCCGCTCAAACATTTTCAGGAAGAACATCTGCTCCCATTTATAATATTTGACGTGGCAGGTAGCCACCTCGCGCTTCCAGTCGTAGGCATAGCCAAGCCGTTTGAGCTGGCTGCGCATATTGTCGATATTTGAATAGGTCCAGTCGGCCGGGTGACGTCCAAACTTGATGGCTGCGTTTTCCGCCGGCAGGCCAAAGGCATCCCATCCCATGGGATGCATGATATTGTAGCCCTGCATCCGCTTGAGGCGGGCGATCACATCGCCGATGGAATAATTGCGCACATGCCCCATGTGGAGATTTCCCGATGGATAGGGAAACATTTCAAGCAGATAAAATTTTTCTCTGCTGCTGTCGGGCTCTGAATGAAAACTGTTTTTTTCATCCCAAATTTTCTGCCATTTGGCCTCAATAATCTCCGGCTGATATTTCATGATGCTACGACCTTGTTATTGAATTTATTGACTTGAATCACGTTTGACTTCGGCCCAGAGAGAGTTCTTCTCATCCAAACTGAGCTTTGCAAAGTCCAGACCCAGTTCTCGGGCCAGCTCTTCCATTTTATTGAATCGGGAAGTAAATTTAATTACAGCAAAATCAAGCGCTGCATTGGCCTTTATGCCGTGCCGTCTGCCCAGCTCAACCAGAGTAAACAGCACATCCCCAAATTCCTCTTCCATTTTTTTCCGGGCTGCATATTCTCTTTCTTCTTCCAGCTCAGACTTTTCCCGCTTCTCCGCATCTGTCGGAACCAGCTCAGCTACAGCCGCCTCCCACTCACTCCATTCATCTTGGAGCTGCGCCTGCAAATCTGTCGTTTTCTCCCAGGTGAATCCAGCCCGAGCGGCTTTTGAATGAGTGCGGTAGGCGCGCAACAGCGGAGGAAGACCGGGAGAAATGCCGGCCAAAAGACCTTCATCTCTGCCCTGCTCCGCCTTTTCCGCCCGCTTTATCGCCTCCCAGTTTGCGATCAGTTCCGCTTCGCAGTTGACAGAAGCTTCTCCGAACACATGCGGATGGCGACGAATCATTTTTGCCGCCCCTTTTTCCAAGGCATCGGACAGGCCCGGCCCGCCGCTGCGGGCAGACAGCTCGGCAATCAGCAGGGTAAGAAAAAGCACATCGCCCAGCTCTTCACAAATTTCCGAGGCTTCCCCCCTGCGAATGGCGTATGTCAGTTCAAAGACCTCTTCCGCGATATTGTCACACAGAGTTACCGGAGTTTGAGCCTTGTCCCAGGGGCAGCCGTCAGGACCAAGCAGACGCCCGATAACGGCAAGCATCCTGTTCAGCCCCTTAAAGGCAGGATTATCATGGGAAATAGATGTTTGAACAGACATGATATGATCCGATATTCCGGGCGCCGACAACGCCCGGCCTTCATCCATTGTTACCTCAATGTCAGCTCTGTTTTAAGCATTCTGTCTGCATCGATTTTATCTTGTCCGGCTGGAAATATTTAAAGCTCCAGACCGTCAAGCCAGGATGACACCCCCTGTCTGGGAATCAGATTGGGAAGAATTTCCAGAGCGCGGACCTTCAGTTCTTCCAGGTATGGAGCGGTAACTGAACCCTGCAACAGGTCGGAATCAGGGACAATGAATTGAATTCCCATATAAATCAGCAGACAGATCAAAAGCCCTTTGGCAGCCCCCAGAGCCGCTCCGGCCATATAATCCAGCCACTTGACCACCGATACAACCAAAATTTTCTTGAGCACGCGCACAAGCAAAAACGCCGCGAGCATGGCTGCAAGAAAAATGCCCAGATAGGCTGCAACCACTGTGGCTGCAGGGCTCGAAACATACTCTTCCAGAAAGGAAACAACCGGATCCACATAGCGGTTGACCAGCACAAACCCCAGAAACAGGCCGAGCAACGCCGCTATTTCCTCCATCAGACCGTGCATCAGACCACGCACGGCAAGTACAGCGACAATCAAAATAAAGACAATATCAAGAATATTTATTCCAAACGCCGTCATATAGCTCGCTTTCTTCAAAGAGTATTAACTTTAAATCATCCCGAATTTTAAAGCGAACACAACAAACCTGGCCTGTCCAAAAGTCGCTTCAAACTTCTTCCCAGACTTAAAAACCGGCAGCGCCCTGTGCTCAGGGCTTAAATCACTATCTAACTGTTGGCCTTTACAATTGCCTCAATAATTTCTGCAATTTTTTCCTCAGCCCCTTCGTTGGGAATCTGACAGGTACCCACCTGGGGGTGCCCTCCCCCTCCATACTTGAGCATCAGGCTGCCCACATCAACCTTGCAGGTGCGGTTCAGGATGCTGTACCCGGCGGTGACTACAGTGTTTTGTCTGCGCATCCCCCACATTATCTGCATACTCAGGTTGCACTCGGGGTAAAGGGTGTAAGGCATAAACCTGTTCCCGGCGTAAATGACGTTCTGTTCTCTGAGATCAGTGACAAGGAGACGCCCATACACCTTGGAGTTTTGCCGGATCATCTGCTTGAAGGGTTCGAGGTCTTTATTATATACGTCCAGACGTTCTTTGACATCATAAAGTTCAAGAATTTCATGCACATCCATACTGCGGCAATATTCAATAAGATGCTCCATCAGCTTGTAATTGCTTACCCGATAGTCGCGGTAACGTCCAAGACCGGTGCGCGGGTCCATAATAAAGCCGAGCATTACCCAGCCTTCAGGGTTGAGAATATCGTTTTCGCTGAGCTGACCGCTGTCAACTTTATCCACCGCCTCCATCATTGAGTCAAAACGGCTGGAAAACGACTCATAGCCGCCATAGTATTCCCAAATTACTCTGGCGCAGCTCTTGAGCGGCCGGGAATCGCCCGGAACTTCCAGTTCTTTTCCCAGGCGTTCATATTCGCTGGTATGATGGTCAAACCACATACCGCAGCCTTTGACATAGGGCACATTTGCCAGCACATCATTGGCGGTAACTTCTACAATCCCGTCCTGAAGGTCTTTGGGATGAGAAAATTTATATTCACCGATTACGCCTTTTTCTTTTAACAAAACCGCACAGGCGAGACCATCAAAATCGGAACGTGTTACCAAGCGCATAAAAACTCCACACTTCTATTTTTATGATTAGCATTGGGCAACTATTTGCAAATCAGTCAGTTCTTATTCAAGCCAGCTTGAATGTCAGGCTTTATGTACTATATTTTTGCATACCAATCCAGTGCAAATTGCTGATTAGAAAACTTTGCTTTTCAACAATAAAAGCCCCAGCCTGAACCTGTCGGCAAATCCGCCTGCAACCGGGCGGCAAAACAAAGTTATTGCCTTAGTTCAAAGCCTGTTATAAATTAACGGAAGGTCGGTCAATTGTCATTAATATATCAAACCTGATAATAATATTTTTGGAGCAGGCATGAGCAAAATTACCCATCTTTCAGTTTATGTAAAAGAAGATCCGATCTCAGTGGCCAGACAGGCGGCCGAAACGCTTGAAAAACTGTATATCAAGTCCGTTTCGGAAAAAGGGGTGTTCAATCTTGCCATCTCGGGCGGAAGTACCCCCATCCCGCTGTTCAGACTGCTGGCCGACCCGGAATGGAGCGACCGCTTCGCCTGGGAGAAAGTCAATATTTACTGGGTAGATGAACGCTGCGTCCCCCCTGAAAGCCCCGACAGCAACTATGGAGTGGCCCGCAAGGAATTGCTGTCTTTTATCCCGGCAACCCGGTTTTACCGCATCAAGGGCGAACTCAAGCCGTTTGAAGCCGCTGCAAATTATGAAGAACTGCTGGTCAAAAACTTTAATCTGAAAGACGGCGAGCTGCCGCGTTTTGACTGCATGGTGCTGGGCATGGGCGCCGATGGGCATGTGGCGTCTCTTTTCCCGGATATAGCCGATTATATTGATACGCAGTACAGAGTCATAGATATCTATGTTCCCAGGCTCAGACAAAGCAGAATTACTTTCACCCTGCCGGTAATCAACAATTCCAAGGCCTGTATTTTTCTGGTTTCCGGAAGGGAAAAGCACCCGGCGGTTTCCCGCGCCCTCAATCTGCTCACCTCCCCTGATTTACCGGCTCAGAAAGTGCGCCCGGACAAGGGAGAACTGATCTGGATTCTGGATGAAGCCGCAGCACAGGGTTAAAAAGGCATAAATATTCCTGAATTAAAACGTTTGGTTGAAAAAAGGCCAAGTGAAAAAAATCACCTTGCCCCGGTTAACTTCTTGCCTTAGTTTTGAAATAGGAATATTATTCGCTTTGGCCTTTAACCCGGCCTGTATATTTAATTTTAGCTGAAGAAGGAGTTTTCCATGCGTTTTTGTGGAGCGTATACCGCCCTGGTAACCCCCTTCCGTAATGGAGGTCTGGATGAAGAAGCTTACCGGGCACTGGTAGAATGGCAAATTGAGCAAGGCATTGATGGTCTCGTTCCCTGTGGCACCACCGGCGAGTCGGCCACCATGTCCCATGCAGAACATGAAGAAGCAATCCGCATTTGCGTTGACCAGGCCGCGGGCAGAGTGCCTGTTCTGGCCGGAGCAGGCTCTAACTATACCAAAGAGGCAATCAGCCTGACCAAATTTGCCAAAAAAGTGGGGGCTGACGGTGCGCTCCATATCACCCCTTACTACAACAAACCCACGCAGGAAGGTCTTTATCAGCACTTCAAAGCCATTGCTGAAGCTGTGGACATCCCCCTTGTTCTTTACAATGTGCCTGGCCGCACCGGGGTCAACATGCTTCCGGCAACCATTGCCCGCATTGCCAGAGATGTGCCCGGCGTGGTCGGCGTTAAAGAAGCCACGGCTAACCTTCAGCAAATTTCCGATGTAATTGAACAGTGCAGCCCTGACTTCTGCGTACTTTCCGGCGATGATTTCACCATTCCTCCCACCTTTGCCATTGGCGGCTGCGGGGTAATTTCCGTGCTTTCCAACATCATGCCGAAAGAAACCGCCCAGCTGTGCAAGGCCGCCCGTGAAGGCAATCTCAAGGAAGCTCAGCGCCTGCATTATATGATGATGCCCCTGTGCCGCGCCCTGTTTATTGAAACCAACCCCATTCCGGTTAAAACCGCTCTGGCCCTGATGGGCAAGATGGATCTGGAGCTGAGGCTGCCTCTGGTGGAAATGGCCCCCGCAAACCTGGACGTTTTGAAAACTGCGCTGAAAAACCTCAATCTCATCTAGCGCGGCTGCCGTTGAAACGGCGCTCCTTTGAGTGAGCAGATAATTTATCTTAAGCAAGAAGGGATTATATGTCTTCACCAAATAAAAACCTGTCACTTGATCTGGTCAGAATCACTGAAGCGGCGGCCCTTGCCTCAGCTCGCTGGCTGGGCAAAGGCAACACCGATTCAGGCGACGGCGCCGCTGTCGATGCCATGCGAATCGGATTTAACTCTCTCAATATACAAGGCACCATCATTATCGGAGAAGGGGAAAAAGATAACGCCCCCATGCTGTACAACGGCGAAAAGGTAGGGATGGGAGAAGGCCCGGCCCTGGATATCGCCGTTGATCCGGTGGAGGGCACCCGCCTGCTGGCCTATGGCCGCCCTAACGCCATTTCCGTGGTTGGCGCCTGCCCGGCAGGCTCCATGTATAACCCCGGCCCCAGCTTTTATATGGAAAAGCTGGTCGTGCCGCCCGAAGCGAAAAATGTGGTGGACATTGACGCCCCGGTGGAAGAAAATCTGCGCAATATCGCCCATGCTCTGGGCAAGGACGTAGACGATCTGGTGGTGTTCGTGCTGGACAAGCCGCGGCATGAAAAGCTCATTCGCTCTGTGCGTGAAGCCGGGGCCCGCATTCAGCTGCACAGCGACGGCGATGTCAGCGGAGCCCTGATGGCGGTTGACCCGCGCTCCAGCGTGGATGTGATGATGGGCATAGGCGGCACCCCCGAAGGCGTACTTGCCGCCTGTGCAATCAGAGGCATTGGCGGTCAGATGTTCGCCCGTCTTGCCCCCCAGTCGTTTGTGGAAAAAGAAGCCATGGAAAAAGCCGGAATTGACACCAGAGAAATTCTCACCGTTGAAACTCTGGTTAAAAGCGATGACGTATTCTTTGCGGCAACCGGCATCTCCGGCGGCGACTTCCTGCGCGGCGTGCAGTACACCGGCGATGGCGCCATCACCCACTCAATGGTCATTCGCGGCAAAACCGGTTCAATACGGTATATCGAATCCATTCAGAAATGGGAAAAGCTGATGAAAATCAGTGAAGTAAAATACGACTAGATCAATCAAGCTCAAATTAATTTGCGGGCGTCCGCCAGCGCGGGCGCCCGCGCCTGAAACCATGGCGTAATCACTTTTCCCTCCTCATTCTGAAAAATATCAACTGCTTCATGGCTCAGCAGCTTACCACTTTTACATATTTCACCCATTCTGCATAAGGCCGCTCAGATTATAAATGGACATGCCGGTAAATTTTTAGTATGTACGCATATCAGGGCAGCAGGCCATGGAAAATAGGACGATTACGGCAGTTACAGCCTGCGGCAAACGCTCCTCTTGTGGGAAGGATACCCCCGCCCTGCCGCAGAGTCTGATTATTTCTCCGGTATTTTCAGGAATTACCCGGCTGATGAAGGCAAAATTTCATTTACTTATAGTCAAGGCATGAAAAGGGAGCGTTATGGATTCTGCCGGGAACGGACTTTCCCTCCTGTTTTTACATCAGAATTTCCCAAGTCAGTATTTTCATATAGCGCGGCGCTACGCCTCAGACCCGGCCAATACGGTGGTGGCTGTGGGGGAAGAAATTAACCTGCGGCGCAACCCGGCCCTTCCCGGCGTTCGCTACGTCCCTTACGCCTTGCCTCAGGATGCAGCGCAGGCCAGCCCGGCCACG
>JAFQMU010000143.1 GCA_017421085.1 Desulfovibrionaceae bacterium
GCAACAAACCATTCTCGCCGCCCAATATTCAAGCCTGCCTCAGGGAGGGCTGCTGATCTACCTTACCTGCACGCTCAATCCCGCGGAAAATGAACAGGCGGTTGGGTTGTTCCTGAAAGAGCGCCCTGACGCCTCTCTTATTTTTCAGTGGGAAAGCCCGCCGCATAATCCGGCTCATGAATTTTTCTGGGCGGCGGTGTTGCAAAGGAACAGTTGACTGTAAGCAGAAGTCCCGCCCTTGGCGCTATTGATTTGAATCACGGGGTTTCAGATTATATTAAAAATAGTCTGAACCCCCGTTTTTGTTGGGTGTTGCTTTTCTCCCCGCGTCGGGGATGTCCTGGCGTTTTCATATAAAGTTGGCGTACGAAATGCGCCCATGCATCGCTGTCGGAGCGGGAGGCGGAAATGCGGTTTATGATTCGGAGTTCATATTGCTCCCAACAGTTTGTTGCGGAGCATTCGGAACATATCCGGGGCCAGACGGTTGAGATTTTTGACCACGCAGCATTCTTCCCGGGGAAGATAGTCAAGAATGGAGTCATCCAGAATGCCTATGCCGAGAAATTCCACCCCCACGGCTTTGCTGTGACGGATCATTTCCCGGAAATAGTCTTCATTGTCCGCCTTGCTGTCGGTGAGCATAAAAATAATTTTGCGGGTATCCAGCGCCCCTGAAAAATTGCGCATTGCATAGCCCAGGGCCTCGCCGCACAGGGTATGCCCGCTGGGGCGAAGCCGCATATACTTTGACAGCGCGACATCCGGCCCCAGAATATTGAACATCTTATTCCCAGAGAAACCTACAACGCTCGACGCTACCCCGGGTATTTTGCGCAGGCTGGCGGTAATGGCATAAATCGCACGGGAGGTAATTATATCCTTGTCTTCATCGACCATGCTTGCGCTCATGTCGGCAACAAGAACAATTTCAGTGTTGGTTCCCTGCTTTTCCACCTGCTTGCGAAAGATGCGCGGGTTGCTTCCGGCAAGGCGGTGCAGCATATTGGTGTCGAGCCTGCCAAAGTGAGCCAGGCTGCCGCGTTTTTTTACAAAGGTTTGAATCAGCGCCTGCAGCTGGGCGTCAAGCTGGGCCATTGCCCGCACCGCTGCCTCCATATCCGCCTGCTCCAGACATTCAATCTGAGCTTTCCAGGCGTGGGTCTGGGGTTCTATGCTTTCATAGGGCTCCGGCTGGGGCAGGCCTGAAGTGGCAAGCATTTCACTCAGCATGGACGCTGCCTGTTCACTGATGTCAAGCCCGGTTTTGTCGGCAGAAGATGTGCCTTCGGCCTGTTCCATCAGAGCCTGTTGCAGTTTTGAAGGTTTATACTGCGTTTTTTCGCCGTCTGCGCCCCCGGCCTCACTGTTTTTTCCGCCTTCCAGGTCTTCGCCTTCTTCTCCGTCTTCCTGCAATGCCCCCGGCATTACATTGAAGTGATCCTGAAAAAAATCGAGAATGATTTTATGTGATTGCAGGGCCAGTCTGGCGTTAGCCTCGCTGCTGGCGCCTTCCGTTTCCACTCTCAGCATCATCGGTTCAAGGCCGGCGGTGAGCCCCGGAACCAGCAGGTCAATCACGCGCTTATATGCGGGAACGAAGTTTTCAAGTTCCGGCTGTTCGCGGCTGCGAATGAAATAGGTCATATACTGGAAAATTGCGTCCCAGATGCTTTCGGCCACATCGGCCATGGGAATCTGAGCCTGAAGTCCCAGAAACTCGGGCACATTCAGAGGGAGAGTGCGCCGGACGACATAAAGCAGGTGCACCAGCCGGGAAAAATTGCGGCGGCAGCCGGGGAAGCAGCGCCCCATCATCCGCTCGACATAGACATCTTCATAAAGATTGAAAATTACGCTCAGGGCCCCGGGCCGGCTGCCTTCCCCGGCATGTCCGTATAAACGGGGCAGGCCCTCAACCTGTCGCGAAAAGCGAATATGTCCGGCTTCATGGTCGATGAACCCGCGTACCATTATCCAGTAATTCGGGTCGTCCATATCCACTGCGGGAATGTTGATTACAGGCTTGCTGTTGGCCGGGTAAACGGTAAATGCTTCCATGCCGCTTGAAACGACTTTTACGCCGTATTCCCCCGACAGCACCGAGGCCACCATTGACAGCGGCTGCATGGTAAAAATTTTGGAGTTCATTCTGTACCTCTGAAAGGGCGCATATGCGGACAGGCCGGGCGTAGCGGCCTGCTTACAACAACAGATCCATTATGTCATCGTAGGTCATGCGGGTTCCGTCCTCCCGGATCAGGGCATTGGCCTCGGACAGCTCACGCAGCAGCCGGCGGGCAGCGGCAGCAAGCCCATCCACAGGCTCCTTTCGCAGCATTTCAAGGAAGGGGGCGATAAACATTCCGGCCCCGCCCCGATATTCTTCCCGGTTGTACTGGGCGGTAATCAAAATTACTGATTGCCTGGGAAAGGGGTTGCTGACCAGCATCAGGGTGTATACCGCAGGCCCGGCGTCTTCAGAAGCCAGGCGGGCTGTTTTGGAGGCTGTTTCGATGAGCAGCGCCCGGTCGCAGGCGTACAGCTGCAAAGGGGCATATTCTCTGTCTATGCTGGACGACTCCACGGAGTGAAATTCTCTTACCGCATCATCATCCAATCTGAAAAGCGCCATATCTTTGCCGGCTTCCTTGCCAGCCGGGTCAGCTACAAGCAGATAAGTGTCTTTCATATCAATTCTCCATTAACGCAGTTTTCTTGAATATTTCCGGTTTTCAGGGCGGTTCCATCCGGTGCGCTCAGCCGAATATGCGCTGTTTCAGCTCTCTGAGCACATGATAGGTAGGGGCCGACGCCCTGAAGCCCAGGGCTCTGTCCAAGGCGTACTGCACAACATCAATACCCCGCTGCCCAAGCGGCTCATACTGGGCGGTGAGGAGGGCCCAGCGAATAATGCTGCGGGTGGAGAAGGTTACTTCTATCTGCATATCAATATTTTCAGCCGCATCGCCGATGAACAGGCGGCGTACGGCATTGGCAAAGCGCAACATTTTTTTCACCAGTTTGGTGTCCATGTCAGGAACATAAGACTGAACTATTCTTGTTTCCAAATCTTCAGGAAGATAGCTTGCCTCAACCAGAACAAAACGATCCATGAAAGCCAGATTCTGGCGGAGAACTCCCTGATAAAGGCCGGTTTCATCGCTGCCGCCATTGCTGTTGGCCGTGGCGACAAATCGAAACATTTCATGAGGCACGATCAGTTCTCCGCCGTTTTCGGGAATGCTCAGAGGGTAGCCGTCAAGAACGCTGTTCAGCCCGGCTGCGGTGCTTGGGTCAAGCAGGTCAATTTCATTGAGCAGAAAAATGCCGCCATGCTTCATGGCCAGAGCGAGCGGGCCATACTCAAAGTGCATGCTTCCGTCTTTAACCGTATGATGGCCGACCATTTCCGGGAATTCAAGGCGGCTGTGCCCGGTAACTTCATATACAGGATGGTTGAGTTTAGTCACAATCTGCTTGATGCAGGATGTCTTGCCGCAGCCGGTCGGGCCGAACAGATACAGCGGCTCGTCCATGGCAAGCAGCCACACCACAATGTCTGAGGCCCATACCGGGAAATGATAGTGGGGGTCGATCTGGGGGGTGTAGGGAGAACGCCGGGCCCAGCCTCTGACCTTTTTGCCGGTTGCCTTTTTGCCGAATACTTCTCCTGCATCGAAGTCCATAACGCTGTTCATTACTGCTTCTCTCTTTAAGCTTAATAAAAAAGGCTTCCGGCATACTTCTCCAAAAACCTTGTAAAATTTCTGAGGTTGACGCCGC
>JAFQMU010000144.1 GCA_017421085.1 Desulfovibrionaceae bacterium
GCTGAGTCGTCTTGAAAAGACCGTGGCCTCCATGTTCAGGATGCAACGCCACCGCGGGCATTTTTATAACTGGTATGATACCTCGACCCTTGAACCGCTTTTACCTCAATATATTTCAACGGTAGATTCAGGTAATCTGGCAGGTCATCTGCTCACTTTGCGTCAAGGGCTGCTTGAGCTGGCGGATAGGCCTGTTTATGAACGCCAGTGTCTGAATGGCATCAGCGATACGCTTCAGGTGCTGGACGAAACGCTTCCGGAAAGCGGAAAAGTCGGAAAAAGCCGGCAAAGTTTAAAGAGCGTTCTGGCCTCCTGCTTTGAGCAGGCCCCGGCAACTATTGTTGAGGCCGGAGCCAATCTCCGGCTTATATGGAATCTGGCAAGGGCATTCGCCGAAGACTGCAAGCGCCGGGATTCAGAAACGGACTTCTGGCTCAAGCTGTTGCTGGCCCAATGTGAGGATATGTGTCTGTTTGTGGAGTCTCTGGCATTTTTTTACAGTGCGGGGTCTGATGATTCTTTTCCACAGATGCCCAGCCTGAACGAACTGGCCGGTCTGAACATCGACAGTTTGCCGGAAGCAGTGCAGCGGCAGGCTCGGTCGGCAAAGCAGAGAGCTGTTGACTTGATCGAGCGCGCTGAACAGCTGGCCGCAAGTCTGACTGAACTTTCAAACATGGATTTTGCCTTTCTGTATGACCGCGAGCGGGGATTATTGTCAATTGGCTACAGTATGCAGGAAAGCCGTCTTGATAAAAGCCACTATGACCTTCTGGCTTCTGAGGCCCGGCTGGCCTACTATGTCGGCATTACTCACAACCAACTGCCGCAGGAAAGCTGGTTTCAGCTGGGCAGAATGATGAACGCCCAGGGGCGTTACCCGGTATTGATGTCCTGGTCAGGTTCAATGTTTGAGTATCTGATGCCTGAACTGGTTATGCCGGGCTTTCCCGGTACGATATTAAACGAAACCTGCCTGAATGCCGTTCGCCGCCAAATTGCTTATGGCCTGCGCAGGGGTTTGCCCTGGGGCGTATCCGAGTCGGCCTATAATATGCGTGACGCAGCCTATAATTATCAGTATCGCGCCTTTGGCGTACCGGGGCTGGGGCTGAGGCGCGGTCTCGGTAACGACTATGTGGCAGCCCCCTACGCTTCACTGCTTGCCCTGATGTTTCTGCCCGCCGAGGCCTGCGCCAACCTGCACGATTTAGCCTCCCGCGGCGTCTGCGGTCGCTTTGGTTTTTATGAGTCAGTTGACTATACCCCGCTTCGCCTGCCACGGGGGAGCGACAGTGCGGTGATTTACAGCTTTATGGCCCATCATCAGGCCATGGGATTCTTGGGGCTGACCAGTCTGCTTTTGGAAAAGCCCATGCAGAGGCGTTTCATGGCGGCGCCCGAATTCAAGGCGGGCGCATTGCTCCTGGAAGAAAAAATGCCCCGCCTCGCTCCTGATCATTTGAAGAATGTTTCATATCTTTCCATACCCAACAGCGAGTCAGGGTTTTCTCCTGCAGAAAACCGCCAGAGGGTCTTCTCCTGCGCTGATGCTGAGCTTCCGGCGGTTCAGCTTCTTTCCAACGGCAATTACCATGTGATGATAAACAACTGGGGAGCGGGCTACAGCCGCTACCGGAAAGTGGCGCTCACCCGCTGGCATGAAGACCCTGTATGCGACAGCAGCGGGATGTTTATATATATCCGCGACCTTCAGACCGGCGAATACTGGTCGGCAAGCAGGCAGCCGACCATGGTTGATGCAGACAGCTGCGAAGCGGTTTTCAGCCCGGCCAGGGCAGAGTTCAAGGTATCCAAAAACAACCTGGATGTGCATACTGAAATTGTGGTTTCGCCTGAAGACAACGCGGAGTTGAGGCGGCTGCATGTCCGCAATTGTTCCCGGGTGCGGCGCAGCGTTGAGCTGACCGCTTATGCGGAAGTTGCGCTTTCCGACCCCATGGCCGACGCCCAGCACCCGGCCTTCAGCAAACTGTTTGTGCAGACAGAAATCATGCCGGAGTTGCAGGCCGTTATTTGCAGCCGCCGTCCGCGTTCCCGGAATGAAGACAGCCTGCATATGTTTCAGATGATGCATTTGCATGAATGCGATGCTGCGGGCGTTTCATATGAAACCGACCGCGCCCGTTTCATTGGGCGGGGGCGCACGCCTGGACGACCGGCGGCCATGGAGCAGTACGGGCCCCTGTCAGGCAGCCAGGGGGCTGTGCTTGACCCGGTAGCGGCAATCCGCTGCAACATAACTCTTAATCCCGGTGAGATATGCACGGTTGACTTTGTTGTCGGTGTGGGAGATGGACGCGAGGGCTGCCTCAGACTGATTGAAAAGTTTCGCGTCTGTCATCTGGCGGACAGAGTGTTCGAGCTGGCCTGGACGCACAGCCAGGTTCAGCTGCACCAATTCAATATTGAGGCGGGAGAGGCGGATTTGTATGAAAAAATGGCGGCATCAATCATTTATTCCGATATGGCCAGACGCGCTGAAAGAGCGGTGATTGAAGCGAATGAACTTGATCAGTCAAAGTTATGGAGGCATTCGATTTCAGGCGATCTGCCGATAGTGCTGCTCCGGGTATCCAATGTTTCCAGCATTGAGCTGCTGACCCGGGTGATTAAAGCTCATGCTTACTGGAGGATGAAAGGGCTGACGGCAGACTTGATAATTTTGAATGAAGATGATTACAGTTACCGGCAAAGTCTGCACGAAATGATTATCAGCTTGATTAACTCCAGCTCTCTGCCCAATATTCTGGATGCGCCGGGAGGCGTTTTTGTAAGAGCAACGCAGGCGCTTTCCCGGGAAGAACGCATTCTGCTTGAGGCAGCGGCGCGAATGGTTCTGAGTGATTCCCGCGGCAGCCTGGAAGATCAGATCTGCCGGAGCAGGCCGGTACCTGCGCTGCCGTCTGCACTCTCCAGCCCGACGGGAGCCGCGTCCTTCAGATTTGAAAAACTTCAGAGTCCGCGGGAGAATCTGCAATTCTCCAACCTGTACGGCGGGTTTGGAAAGGGCGGCAGGGAATATGTCATCCGTTTAGGGGAAAATGCGTCTACTCCTGCCCCCTGGGTGAATGTGCTGGCCAATGAAGGCTTCGGCTGCATTGTTTCCGAACGGGGCAGTTCATATACCTGGAAAGATAACGCCCATGAATTCCGGATTACTCCCTGGTTTAACGACCCGGTTTGCGACCCCAGCGGCGAGGCGCTGTATATCCGCGATGAAGAAAGCGGCATATTCTGGTCGCCCTCCCCCGGCCCGGCAAGAGGCGCAGGCGAATATCTCATCAGGCATGGATTCGGTTATTCCATATTTGAACATATCTCGCAGGAGATTGAAAGCAGGCTCTGTCTGTACGTAGCGCGGAACGAACCGGTCAAGTTTTTCCTTCTTCATCTGAAAAACCGCTCCAGCCGGATGCGCCGCCTCTCAGTAACGGGATATGTGGAATGGGTATTGGGGGATATGCGCAACCGGCATGCCATGCATATCGTGACTGCCGAAGACAGGGCGACCGGAGCGATATTTGCCCGTAACCCCCATGTAATTGATTTCCCCGGACGGGTCGCGTTTTTTGATGTAGACGTCCCCAGTCGCAGCATTACAGGCGACAGGCTGGAATTTCTGGGGCGCAACCGCAGCCTGGAGAATCCCGCCGCCATGCAGAGGGCATGTCTTTCCGGCCAAGTTGGGGGCGGCTTTGAGCCCTGCGGCGCCGTTCACACTGCGTTTGAGCTTGACGGAGGTGAAGAGCGCGAGCTGGTGTTCATATTGGGCGGGGCAGACAGTGCGGAGCAGGCGCAGCGGTTGATTCGGAGATTCTCCGATGTGCACAGGGCAAAGCAGGAACTGGAGCAGGTAAAGGGCTGGTGGGAGGAAATTCTGGGAAGCATTCAAATTACTACTCCAGATAAAAGCGTCGACATCATGGCCAATGGCTGGCTGATGTATCAGGTGCTGGCATCGCGCTTTTTCGCCCGCAGCGGCTTTTATCAATCGGGCGGGGCCTTCGGCTACAGAGATCAGCTTCAGGACTGCATGGCCCTGGTCTACGCCGCGCCTGAGCTTGTGCGTTCTCATCTGCTGCGTTGCGCTGCCCACCAGTTCCCGGAAGGAGATGTGATGCACTGGTGGCATCCGCCCGCAGACCGGGGCGTGAGAACCCGCTGTTCGGATGACTACCTCTGGCTGCCCGCGGCGGTTGAACACTATGTCAGAATTACCGGAGATTTTGCAATACTGGCGGAAACGGCAGGCTATGTTGAAGGACGCCCGCTGAATCAGGATGAGGAATCATATTACGATCTTCCCTCGGTTTCCGGTTTGAAGGAAACGCTTTACCGGCACTGTGTCAGGGCCGTCCGCCGCAGTCTGGCCAGGGGGGAGCATGGCCTGCCCCTGATTGGAGGCGGCGACTGGAATGACGGCATGAATCTGGTCGGCATTGCAGGAAAAGGTGAGAGCGTCTGGCTCGGTTTTTTCTGCTGCCGCACGCTGAGGATGTTTGCGCCCCTGGCTGCCGGACAGGGCGATACGGAGTTTGCAGAGCTGTGTCTGAAACAGGCCGGGGCCCTGCGCGAGAGTATTGAAGAATATGCCTGGGATGGCGCCTGGTATCGCCGGGCTTATTTTGACGATGGCACGCCGCTGGGTTCTGCCCAGAATGCTGAATGCCGGATTGATTCCATCAGCCAGAGCTGGTCGGTATTGTGCGGCTCAACAGCCGAGTGGCGTCAGAATAGGGCCATGCATTCCCTGGATGAGCTTCTGGTTGAGCGTGATGCCGGCATTATCCGTCTGCTTTATCCGCCCTTTGACAAAAGCGGGCTGGAGCCGGGTTATATAAAGGGATATCTGCCCGGCGTACGCGAGAACGGGGGGCAATATACCCATGCGGCCGTCTGGGCCGCAATGGCCTTCGCCGCGCTTGGGCAGGGTCAGAAGGCATGGGAGCTGCTTGATATCCTCAACCCGATAAATCATGCCCGCAGTGAGGCCGAGGTGGATATCTACAAGGTTGAACCATATGTGCTTTCAGGCGACGTGTATGCAGAACCTCCCAATGCAGGGCGGGGTGGCTGGAGCTGGCTTACCGGCGCGGCCTCCTGGATGTATTGTCTGATTATCGAGAGCCTGCTCGGCCTGCACAGGGAGGGCGAGAAGCTCCGCCTGCAACCGGTTATGCCTGAACACTGGGATGAGATTGAAATTATCTACACCTATCAGGAAACGGTTTATCAGATTAAAATCTTCCAGCGAACCCGGTCTGCTGAGAAAAATTCCGGGGCTGGGCAGATGCAGCTCTATCTTGACGGGGTTGAACAGAGTTCAGCTTCCTTCCGCCTGGTTAACGATGGCATGCGCCATGAGGTAGAGCTTTATCTCCATCGGGCGCAAACGGAAGAAATGCAGCTTGGAGTAGATTAGGGGCTGTCTCTAAATAAATTGTTGCAACCAGGTTTCACCCCCGGCGGTTTTGCGCTGGGTAAGAGCTTTTGCAGAACGCGTTTATGAAAAGCCTGAACCAGGCGAGGCTGTCATCGTTGAACCTGATGAAATGCGGCGCTTTCTACCGGTCAACTTATTGACCGGGAATGTGGAAGGCGTGATCAGGCTACTCTCCACAGATTAATGGCGCGTTTGAAAAAGTGGAAAATCTGGTTTTAATGGAAGGTGTACCCTCCAAGGATTGACGAAAACTGCATATGGTTGATTTGACTATGGCACTTTTTGTAAAGCTTCATGTAAATGGAACTTTATGAGACATTAAAACATTATTTAGTTAATACCCTTTGGAAATATTGCCCAGTCTGCGGCCGGATGCAGATGAAATTCCAACAATTTTTGCCGGTGCATCGTTCATTGTCAGAAAAAGCAAAAGCAATTTTTTGCTTTTGCCCTAAACTTAACAGTACCCTGTCCGTTAAGAAAAAGGGGAGATGTATCTGATTTTTGCTGAAGTTGACGCGTGCCCTGGCTGTTCTGATTAAAGGGTAGGCTTTCTCCTCAGCGTTTGAATAGTTCAAAGAAAAAGGGGGATTGCATGTCAGCAGTCAATATAGTTTATAGCAATTCATACTACGGCAGAGTGCAGCTTGAGCAGCTCCATGAGGCTGAGCGCCAGTCAGGGCGCAGCAGCAGCGACAGCCTGGCCCTGAATACTCCCATGCAGGACACAATACATTTCTCAGAAGAAGCAAGGCGAATGGTTCAGGAGACCTCAGAAGACATGGGCGGACACAACAGAGATGCCTTTGCCCGCAATGGGGGCAGGGGTTGAGCTCTGAGGCAACTCGCTTCCGTCAAACAGCTTGTTTCTGACCAGAACAGTCCCTTCAGTGAGCAGTCTGGATGTCGATTAAATAAAAAGGGCCGCTTTAAGCGGCCCTTTCATCTTTTGGTGTGCACTTATCGATTCACACACGCCTGCCTGCGCACAGGAGCTTAGGCATTGGGCGGGGTGCCTTCGGCGTTGGAAACAACCACATCAATCTGGATCAGGGCATTCTTCGGCAGAGCGGCCACGCCTACTACTCGGCGGGCAGGAATGCCGCCGGGGAAGAATTCAGCATACACTTCATTTACAGCATCAATATCAGCGATGTTCTTCAGGTAGATGTTTACCTTTACGATGTCTTCCATCACATGGTTGATGCTTTCCACAATAGCCTTGATGTAGTTAAGGCATTGGGCGGCCTGTTCCTTGATACCGCCGGCAATCAGTTCGCCGGTAGCCAGGTCAATGGGCAGCTGGGCAGAAATATGGTTGTAGTGCGAGAAAGCCACGGTCTGAGTGGACAGAC
>JAFQMU010000145.1 GCA_017421085.1 Desulfovibrionaceae bacterium
CCACTGTCGGGGCAGGTGATTAAAGCCGGCTCTGGTGCGGGTGTGGGTTCAGGCTCTGCTTCCTCTATACTTTCTGCATTTGGAGCAGGCTCAGTCTGAGGTGTTGGCGCAATATCAAGAACAGTTTCGCCCAGCCCTTGAGGTATGCCCGCCTCTGCATATTCATCTATGGCCACAGCCCGTTGCATTTCAGGGGACAGGGGCAGCAATTTGCACAGGCGGCGGATTGCCGTTTTTTTCCACATTTCCTCCTCCCAATCAGACCAGGGCCCGCTGGTAGAGGCTTTGCTTGCCTTTTTGATGCGTTCAACATCGGCGCGCCCCATAACCACAAATTGCGGGTCTGCATCTTTCATGCGTGCCACGGCGTAAACAGCCAGCAGGCGGCCTCTGTCTTCAAGGTTAGGGGTGTGCTCAAGCACGGGCTCCAGCCCAAGGCTGAATTTAAATTTGTCATTTTCGCAGACAACCTCTGCAAAGATGCTTGAAACACGGCCGGACCGGAAAGCCAGGTCGGCGAGCCCTTTATAGCCGGGGATAAGTTGCACTTCGCGGCGCCCTGTTTTCTTGTTCTGGAAGGGCACCAGATACGCCTGGCCTCGCATATCAATTTCAAGCCCCAGACTGGAGGCTTCCACAATGGCAGCCACCAGTGTTTCAGGTGCGCAGTCGAGCAGGGCAGGGGTGCGGCGGATTGTATTCAAAGCAACCCGGCACATGCGCTCAGGTGTCATGTGCTTGGGCAGCGCGCTTTTAATTGCCTTGAATTGCAAAGAGAGCAGATGAGTAACTGTATTAAGCTGCGCAGGGGCGTTTGCCCCTTTTTGCCGAGCTTCCGCACCGCTATATAAAGCCACATTGTTATAAGCCATTTTAAAAGCCTCCTATGCCGATTTTTTCGGCAGGATTTTCTTGTGTTGGGGAATATGGGGGCAGCTCCAGAAATACCCGCACCACTTGGGCCCGCACATCCAATGTCCAGGCTCAGCAGGCAGGAAAACACCGCTTTTGACGGCCTGCAAAAGCCCTTGAGCGCGGGTAATTACAGGCAAAATATCTTCTGCCTGAACTTTAACCGGAATACTCTGGTGCTCGCCTTTGTGGGTGATGACCTCAAAACTCATGCTGGCATTGATGCCGCGGTTTTCGGCAAGCAAATGGTGGTAAATTTGCGGTTGCAGGCTGCTTTCAACCTTGCCCGCCGGCCATTTGCGCACCGAGCTTTTTAAATCGGGGCAGCTGTTGTCGCTGCATAATACGTCAATGATGCCGAGCAGGGGCACGGGCAGGCCAGGAACTTCTGCCTGCAACTTTTCCTCCACCGCTACAGGCGGAATGTGTGGGGCAATACTTTTTGCATAAGCTGCTGCCAAGGCAACGGCGGTATCTGCCCCGGCAGCAAGATTTTTTGCTGCGCCTGATTCTTCGCCCGCCGGAATAAAAACGCCGTCTGCAATGGCGTTTTCATAACCATCGCGGGCGGCGTCTTGGATATCGGAAAGAGGCAGGTCTGAGCCGCTTTCAATCTTCTGAAGGTGATTAACCTCTGCCCCTTTGTGCATGGCCGTGCCAATGCAGGCAGATATGCCGGGCGGCATTTTCTCATCATTGATATATCGCCGATAAAATGCCTCCTGGCAGCGGCAGAACAGCCCAAGCATTGACGGGGAAATATGGTCAATCACAAATCACCCCCAGCTGTAGCATCTCCAGCCGGGGTTCCAGGCGGCAGGGAAGGTCTCACGCCCGTTATGCAGGGCCACGATTACCCGGCCTTTTTTCACTTCTACAACCCGGGCGAATTCGGTTTTGCCCGCACTCTGCCGAAAAAGGCGCATGCCGCGCCGGAAAGTCAAATCAGGCATATATCCTCCTGTAAAATCGGTCGTAATCCGCCCCCTGACCGGGTGGGGCAGGCCAACCCTGCCCGCTTGCCTGACCCGGTAAATAAAGAAGGAGATGCCTCAACACGAGTGTCACAACAATCACACCCGGTCAGAGAGCGGATAAAATGGCCCCGGCCCCACAAACGCCGGGCGGAACAGGGCGGGGCGGCAGGAAACCCCGCAGCAACAAGGCCTGCCCGGCGGGACGTTATGCCGGACAGGGAAGGGGGGCGTCGCTCTGGTCAGGTTCCGCCCGGCGCTTCTGAGGCCGGTGCTGTGAAATTTAAATATAACAGTTGTCTTCGGGCGGCACGGGGCAGCCGGGGCGGCGACGATACCAGTCAAGGCAGTCGTGTTCGCGTTCGGCCTGCGCTGCATCAAGCTCATTCAGAAATGCGTCTGACGGCTCCCAATTCCGGCAGCCGATTACCTTTGCTTCAACATCGCAACCGGTGGCCAGATAGACCAGCCCGCCTGCTTCAGCCGGAATGCCTGAAAAACAGGTGCATTCGCCGTCATCGCAGCCGCGGTACTGCCCGAAGTGTGCGCAGTTGCCGCAGGTTAAAATCTCTCTCATAACCCCTCCATGGGCGTAAAAAAAAGGCCCTCCGGTGTCGGAAGGCCTTTTGCATTTAGTGTGCTCTGATTATTTGAGAAATGCCAGAAGCCCGGTCATCAGGGCCATTTGGGCAAAGGCAAGCCCAATCATCCATTTGAGCAGGTCAAACTTAACAGCCTGTATTTCAGCGCGGACACTTTGAATTTCCGTGTGCAGATCATTTTTAGTAGCAAGTCCTTCACTTACAATTTCACTCTGAATTTCAGCGAATCCCTCCGCCTGCTCACGAGTGAAGCCAAGCTCCTGCAAGCGTTTGGAGTATTTCAGCGTGTCAAAAGTAGTAGTGGCCATACGTCCCTCCATGAAATTTAATTAACCATAGTTAGGAAGTTTGTAAAGCTTGGAAGCCCAGACGCTCATCACGCCCTTTGTTCAACCTCCCCGAACTTGTTCCGTGTTCGTTGAGGTAA
>JAFQMU010000146.1 GCA_017421085.1 Desulfovibrionaceae bacterium
GAATCTAGAGGGGGCGGCTGTTTTCCTGAAATCGGAATCAGGCTGTTCTGGGCTCTGGCCGGGGTGATGGCGGCATTTGTTCTGCCGGGAGTCGCTCTTGCCCAGGAAGTGTCGGATTTTCAGGTTCCCCAAATCGTCATGGCCTTGTCAGGCGGAGAGGAAGAGCCGACCAAAGTTGCCCTTGGCCTGGAAATTTTGTTTCTGCTCACCGTGCTTTCACTGGCTCCGGCCATTATGTTGACGGTGACCAGCTTTACCAGAATCATCATCGTGTTTCACTTTGTGCGGCAGGCTATCGGGATCCAGCAGCTGCCTCCAACCCAGATTCTGGCCAGCCTGGCCATTTTTATGACTATCGTCATCATGATGCCCGTGGGTAAGGATATCAACGAACAGGCGATTCAGCCCTACATGCAGGAGCAGATAAGTTTCACCGAGGCCCTGCACCGCGCCCAACACCCGCTGCGCGAATTCATGTTCAAGCATACGCGAGAAAAGGACCTGTCAATTTTTTATTCCATCGCCAAAATGGAGCAGCCGCGCACAAAAGACGATGTGCCCACCACGATGCTGGCCGCGGCCTTCGTCATCAGCGAGCTGAAAACAGGTTTTATCATCGGGTTTATGATTTATATCCCGTTCCTGGTGCTCGACATGGTTATTTCCAGTATTCTGTTGGCAATGGGGATGATGATGCTGCCGCCCATGATGGTGTCGATGCCGTTCAAGCTTCTGCTGTTTGTAATGGTTGACGGCTGGAATCTGCTGGTCGGCTCGCTGGTGAACAGCTTCACCTAGCAGCTTGAATAATTTTAAACTTGGTTGAAATTAAGCACGGCGTATAAAGCGGCTCTTTGCCCGCGTCGAGGAGAAAATATGACCCCTGAATTTGTAGTCGGCTTTGCCCGCGAAGCCATAGAAACAGCCCTGTTCATCGCTCTGCCGATGCTGGGGGTCGGCCTGGCCGTAGGGGTGACTATCAGCATACTTCAGGCCGCTACCCAGATTCAGGAAATGACCCTGTCGTTCATCCCGAAGATTATCGCCATTTTCCTTACACTGCTGCTGGCCTTCCCCTGGATTATGGACAGGTTGGTCAGCTATACCCGCGAAATTTTTCTGAATTTTCCAAATTACATCCGTTGATTCTGTTCAGGGGGGAGAAATGAAATTGTATTCTTGGAATGTGAACGGGTTCAGGGCTGTCTGTCAGAAGCCGGAGTGGGCATGGTTCAAAGCGTCGGATGCGGATATTGTGGCCTTGCAGGAAACCAAGGCCGCCCCCGGGCAGATTCCCGATGAACACCGCAGTCCAGCGGGGTATAACAGCTACTGGCTGGCGTCAACTGTGAAGAAAGGGTATTCCGGTGTGGCCGTGTTCAGCAGGCCTGCCCCCATTCAGGTTGCGGAAGAGCTGCCTTATGCCCTCTGGCAGGGAGAGGGGCGGTTGCTTCATCTGGAATTTCCTGAATTTCATTTTTTTAATGTCTATTTCCCCAACGGGCAAAAGGATGAGCAGCGTCTGAATTACAAACTGGGATATTATGACGCCTTTCTGGAATTTGCCGAGAGCTGCCGCAGGAGCAAGCCCATTGTGGTTTGCGGCGACTTCAACACCGCGCATAGACCCATTGATCTTGCCCGTCCTAAAGAAAATGAAGATACTTCCGGTTTTCTTCCCATTGAGCGGGAGTGGCTGGATAAGTTTATTGCCCACGGTTATGTGGATACTTTTCGTCTGGTGCATGGGGACAGGCCGGATCAATATTCCTGGTGGTCTTTCAGGATGCGGGCCAGAGAGCGGAATGTAGGCTGGAGAATAGATTATTTCTTTGTGTCGTCAGAGCTGCGGGAAAAAGTTAAAAATGCATGGATAGAACCGGAAATAGGCGGTTCGGATCATTGTCCCATCGGTCTGGAGCTGGATATTTAGCTCTTTTCGGGCAAAATCTTCCGTAGCAAAAAATAATGAAATAAAATAATTTCAGGCAGGTCAACAGGGCGCCTCAGCCGGGTGAGAACGTTGGAAAACCGCATTTCTTCCTGTTTCGATATTGGAGGTGTCTTCGGGGCAGGCTGAATACAAGTTTAATGCATTTTTAAATCTCATAAAATTTTGCAATTTAAACTTGCTTTCCTGCAAAGCTTGGCTTATAAGCTTTGTTGTTGACGGGATGTGGCTCAGTTTGGCTAGAGCGCAGCGTTCGGGACGCTGAGGCCGGAGGTTCGAATCCTCTCATCCCGACCAGAAGTCAAAAGAGCTGAGGCAGTTGCCTCAGCTCTTTTTTTGTATCTATGCATGCGGCCTAACGGCCAGTCTCTTTTGCTTCGTACCTGTCACAGCGGCTGCCATCTCAGCAAAATTTGAGTGTACACTTAA
>JAFQMU010000147.1 GCA_017421085.1 Desulfovibrionaceae bacterium
AGCCTGTATTTCAGAAGCTCCCAAATCTCTGGCGGCGTCCACCAGGTCTTCATCCAGCTTCTGGATGCGCCCCATCAGGGTTATCACTACTAAGGGAGTGCACAAAACCACATGGCTGATAAGCAGGGTGGTAAACCCCAGGGGAATCTGAAGCAGCATGAAGATAATCAGCAGGGAAATGCCCATGACTATATCGGGGGATATGGTCAGCAGATATACGCTGCCATTGAGAATGCGCCGCCCTGCAAAGCGGTAGCGGGTGAGCACCATAGCCATTATAGAGCCGAAAACCGTTGCTATGGTTGCAGCGCTCACAGCCAGAAGCAGTGAGTTGATTGCAGCGTTGATAATTTCCTTATTGCCGAGCATCAGCTCATACCATTTCAGATCAAAGCCGGTCCAGATAGCAAAGCGTCCCTTATTGAATGAAAAGACAATCACCACCAGTATGGGCAGATACATGAAAACATAGACCAGAAGGGTATACAGCCAGCCCAGAGAACGGGTTTTGCGCGCAGCCATTATTCATCACCTCCCGCATCAGCGCCGCTAACTCTCCGGCGTCTGGGCACAATCCTTGTGCCCAGTCCGCAGGCGCCGCGGGGTTGCAGCGGAATATTTGAAGCCCCGGCGTATTCTTCATCTTCTGCATCGAAATCAGCGCGCTGCGAGCTTATTTTCAGAGTCCACTTATACCCCAGCACCATGAGCAGCAGCACCAGCGTAAGAATTGTGCTGGTCGCCGCCCCAAGCGGCCAGTCAGGTATGGGTTTTGTAAACTGCATTTGAATATAGTTGCCGAGCAGCTGTCCTTTTCCGCCCCCCAGAATATCCGGGACATAAAAAAGAGTTAGGGCGGGGAGAAAAACCAGAATACAGCCGGACATGATGCCTGGGGCGGTGAGAGGGAGAATAATATGCCAGAATGTGCGTAAATTTCCCGCCCCCAGATCGTTTGCGGCATCAATCAGCCTTGCGTCGAGCTTTTCCACTGAGGCGTATATGGGCAGAATCATAAAGGGGAGCATGGTGTAGGAAAGGCCTGCAAGCACGGCGAATTCACTGTACATGAAGGATACCGGCTCAGATGTAATGTGGAGAAGTTCCAGCAGCTTGCTCAGAATGCCGTTATTTTGCAGAATATTAATCAGGGCGTAGGTGCGGATTAATGAGCTGGTCCAGAACGGAATTACAATGAGCAGAAGCAGCCAGGGGCGGATGCGCAGCGGGGCCCTGGCCAGAATGTAGGCAAACGGATAACCGATAAGCAGACAGATGAGAGTGGAGGCCAGAGCCAGCCGCAGCGAGTCGGTAAAAATGGTGATGAAAGACGGCGTCAGCAGGCGTTGATAATTGGCAAGGGTGAAATCAACTGCAACATAGGCGTGCCCGTCCGGCTTGAAAAATGAGATGAGCAGGAGAAACAGGTTGGGTACCAGGGCGAAAATAATCAGCCATACAGCGACTACAAGAATAAAGATTCTGATCAGGGGGTTACGCGTCTTCATCCAGCAGCACCACTTCCCAGCCATTAATCCAGGTTACGGCTACCCGTTCTCCCGGGGTGTAGTCGATATCTTCGTCATCTTCATTAAAAAATTCAGCGGCGGTAAGTTCAAGACCTGTATCAAGGCGAATGGATATATCCACGGTTGCGCCTTTGTAGACAGTTTCAATAATCTCGCCCGCCAGAAACGGAGCCTGTTCAAGGTGCTCTTCTTCAACCTTCAAATCTTCAGGGCGGAGCAGTATATTCACCTTATCGCCTGTGTTGAATTTGCGGTCGCTGTGCACGGAAAACACCTGCCCTTCGATTCTGGCCAGATAGGCGTGGTTTGAGTCGGGCAGGTCTGAAGGAGTTACTTCAAGAATTTCACCTTTAAGCACGTTGATATCACCCACGAACTGGGCAACAAACATGTTGGCAGGCTCCTCATAAATTTCTACCGGGCTGCCGATTTGCTCGATTGAGCCCTGGTTCATTACCACAACCCGGTCGCTCATGGCCAGAGCCTCTTCCTGATCGTGGGTTACAAATACAAAGGTAATGCCCAGTTTGCGCTGCAAATGCTTTATTTCCAGCTGCATCCGCTTGCGCAGCTTGAAGTCGAGGGCTGAGAAAGGCTCATCGAGAAGCAGCACCAGCGGATTGTTTACCACTGCCCGGGCAATGGCTACACGCTGCTGCTGCCCTCCGGACAGCTCTCCAGGCTTGCGCCCCGCCAGATCCTGGAGGCCGACCATGGCCAGCGCCTGCATAACTTTTTCTCTGATTTCCGGTTTGGGAACCTTTTGCATTTTCAGCCCAAACGCCACATTGTCGAACACATTCATGTGGGGGAAGAGGGCGTAATTCTGAAACACCGTGTTGACGTGCCTTTTTTCCGGAGGAACATTGTTGACTACATCGCCTCCGATGTGCACGCTGCCGCCGCTTGGCTGCTCAAACCCGGAAATCAGGCGCAGAATAGTGGTCTTGCCGCAACCGGAAGGGCCAAGCAGAGTGATGAACTCGCCGTTTCGTATGGAGAGGTCTATTTTTTCCAGAGCGCAGGTATTTCCGAAATATTTGGAAATACCCTTCAATTCGATAATATATTCCGATTCCACAATCTGTTACCTTTGCAGGCGTCCGCCGGTTCTGCGACGGGTTACGGCTGATTTCTTCTTTTGCCTGCTCTTGCTTTCAGAGCGTTTATGCAGCAGTGCAAATGCAGGGTAAATCTTTCAACCTTTGAGTTGAGCTGTGTTTCAACTTGATTGGGAATCTGGATTGCTCCCGCTCAAGCAAACAGGCCGGCGCAAAATGCCGCGCCCTTCGCCTGATTGCCGTTTCGGAAGCTGGAAAGGAAGATCAGGCTCAGAGCGCGCTTATACTGAAGCCTGGCACGCTGTCGGCGCTGCCTTGCACATCACAGCAGGCCGTCCTGCGTTTGTTATGTCTTAGTCTGCGTCCGGCTTTCAAAACCAGAGGATGACGCATCGAATGAGAATGATTCATCGGGGCCTCAAAGAATATTAAACGTCAAGTGTTTTACGTGAGGTAGAGATATTGCCATTTTTTTGATATTACGGCAAGTATTTATTGTATTTTTGCAATGACGATGAAACAAAAAATGCAAAGGCCTGTGAGAGGAGTCACAGGCCTTTGCTGGGGACCGTCTGGGTTAATTCTTTTGCCCTAGGTGAACTGACCTTTGGAGGCGATGGGTCAGTTCGTAATGCGTTTGCCCGGCATCGCAGAATGCCCGCATTGGGTAGATTCGGTGCTTCGCATGGCGGCCATATTCAGAGGATACATGCGATAAGCAAATAGTGTTTTCCCAGACAACTCAAAAATTAAAAAATTAAATTCGGGTGGCGCTTCAATGCTGCGTTGATTGGAGTTATACAGCAATATTTCTGCGCCGGAAGAAATTTACTGTTAAATAATGACAATTAACTATTGTTAATTCTGTACTTATCCAGTATTTACAGGTATATCCAATTCAAGCCGGGGAAGGACGGGATGATGGAACTATCACATGAATTGATTCGCAATCAGTTAAGTAGAATAGTTGAAAGCAAAGACTTTGAAGCTTCAGTGCGTTTGCGTTCTTTTCTGACCTTTGTGGTTGAAGAGGTTCTGGCCGGCCGCGGCAATGAAATCAAGGCCTACACCATTGCGGTTTCTGTGTTTGGACGCAACGCCAAGTTTGACCCCCTGCTTGATCCTATCGTCAGGGTGGAAGCCGGCAAACTGCGCAAACTGCTTGAGCGTTATTACCTGCTGAATCCCAATGAACCCGTAATCATCACCATCCCGCTGGGCAATTATATCCCCCTGTTTCGTCGTAATCCGAATATTCAGGAGGCCCAGAAGAAAGATGTCGTTCTGCCTTCCGAAAGCAGCTCTGAGCGCCCGGCCTCCACTAAGTATGAGGAAAAGAAAAAGCGCCCCCTGGTCTTGATTATCCCGCCGGACAATTTCAGCAATATCAAGGAGATAACCGGATTTACCTACGGCATTGCTGAAGATCTTCTCATGCGGATGGATTACAGTGAGCTGTTCGATGTGCTTTTTGCCCCGACCATTGCAGCCGAAGGCGGCGCCGACCCCTTTGAGCTGGTGGAGCTGGCGGCGGAGTCTCAGGCCCGGTTTATTTTACATGGACGGGTGCAGAGCACAGACAGCCTGCTTCGCGTCTATGTTTCGCTCACAGACGCCTCAAACCGGCGTCGTATCTGGACGGAACGTTTTGACGCCGCCCTTGACAGGCTTGACCTCTTAAGTCTGCAGGATGAAATCAGCGCAAAAGTATGGGCTCAGCTGGCAGACTTTTTCGGGGTGCTGGCCCGGCTGCTGATGCAGGAAACCACATATCTTTCCCTGGACAGCATAGGGCCATATGACGCATCTTTGTTATACGGGGTGTGGGAGGTAACCTGGGACAGAGGCAACTTTGAGCGTGCCAAGGAAGCACTTGAGCGCAATTTGCAGCATGAGCCGTATAACCCCGTGCTTCTCGGGCATTTGTCGCGCATAGCCGCTTCAGATTTTCAGCAGGCAATTAATTCAATGGAAAACAGCCTGGATATGGGCATGGACCTGGCAAAGCTGGCCATCAGCAGAGACCGGGATTATATAGGCGGTCATATTGCGCTTGCCCACAGTCTGTTTGTCCGTTGTAACGCCGAGCCTCTGGAGGAGGCCCTGAAAATTATTCTGGATATGCCTGAGGTCACTCCCTATGCCCAGAGTATGGCCGGATTTTTTTCCGCCATGGCCTTCAATCTTGAGCAGGGGCTGGAGATAATTGAACGGGCGGCGCGCCTTAATGCCGTTCAGCCGGGATATCATCATATAGTGCCGTTTTTCTATCATTTCGGACGGGGCAATTATGATGCCGCCCTGAAAGAAACTTTGCTTCTGAACGTGCCTACCAACGCATGGGATCCGGTGTTGAGAATTTTGATTTATCAGCAGCTTGGACAGCAGACCCTGCTCAGGGGGGCAAGGCAGCGTCTGTTTGAGCTGGCCCCCGAATTTGTGAAGTATCGCGATCAGTTCCTCAAGGGCCTCCTGTTCAGACAGGAGCGGGTGGATATGGTTACAGACATACTGCATCGGGCCGGCATAGGCTGAGTTGCACCTTATAAGGACGTTGGACGCTGAGCTCTTTTTTCCTTTAGGAAATCCGGTCTTGCATGCGCTTTACAACAGCGGGCTGAAACGCTTCATATAAATGCCCGCTTAATATTCCGCTCCCTTGCGTCATTGGGGGAAAAGCGGCTTGACCGCTGGGCGCACATAATAATTTAAAATCGCGGCGTATGGAGAAGCTGGCAAAAAACTCAATCATTTAATTTCCCTGAAGCCGCATAGGGCGGTGGCGGGAAGCTCACATAAGGAGAGAAATATGGCTTATCGTAAACTGTTTATTCCCGTAGATGGTTCAGATAACTCCAAAGCCGCCTGCGAAGCGGCTGTGAGAATGAGCCAGTCCGTAGAGAAGCTGGTGATTCTGGCTCACTGCCATGACCCGATACCTCAGCGCATTCAGGGGCATGCCCTTGAAGTGCTGGAGGAAGATCTGAAAGAAGAGGCGGACAGAATTTTTGATGAATGCCGGGTCTTTTTTGATAATGCGAATATCCCGGTGAAAACCATTGTTCTTTACGGCAGCCAGGGGCCTGCGCTGGCCGAGGCTGCTGAAGAGGAAAAGGCGGATATCATCATTATGGGAACCCGCGGTCTGGGCAACCTGGGAAGTTTGGTGCTGGGTAGTGTAAGCAACGCGGTGATTCACAATACCAGTTTACCGGTGTTGCTGGTTCCTGAAAAGAAGGAAGACTGAACCTAAAGGAAAGACGGGGAGTTGGAGAATAAAAATGTACAATCTCCCGTCTTTCCGTGAGCCGCTGCCAGGTTTTGCTAACAAATAAATTTGCAACAGGGTAAACAGCGAGTAGTATTTCTCCATGAAAAATACTACTCGTTCACAGATGAACAATTTGCTTTGATTGAGCCGATTTTACAGGAAGAACGCGACAAAAGGGAAGAAAGCCCACATGCAGAGACCGTCATGTTTTGGAGGGAGGGGCGCTTTCATGGACAGCGCATCGGTTCGCGAGCACATACATGCGGCTGAAGCCTCTAAAAAAGCTAAGCATTAGCTTCGGCACAAAGCTCCACTGCTTGTGTATATTGCTGTAAGACTTTGACAAAGTTTGCCTCGGCTTTTTCAAGATGCTGTCCCGTGCATCTGGTTTTATCCTAAATCAAAGTTCGTTCTCGCCATGCCGACTTTTGCTGAATCTGTAATTGCATTTAACAATGCGCTTCAATTTGACGGAGCGCTGCCTCAGGGCATTGGGGTAATGAATCCGTTCAGGGAGAACCCGGATGCTCTGCGGGCGTCTTCAGCCTTTTATCTCAAATATTATAATGACGCGAACGCCAGAATAATGCTTCTGGGCATTAATCCCGGCCGGTTCGGAGCCGGGCTGACCGGCGTTCCTTTCACTGACCCAAAGCGGCTGAAGGCGGAGTGCGCTGTGGACTGCTATGCAGGAGCGCAGGCGCATGAGCCGTCAAGCGTCTTTATTTATGAGATGATTCGCCAATATGGCGGTGTCAAGGCATTTTATTCCCAGGTGTATATCAACTCCATCTGCCCGCTTGGGTTTGTGGAAAAACGCCCGGACGGAAAAGAAGTTAATTACAATTATTACGACAATAACGCGCTGACTGAGGCGGCCCGGCCGTTTATGCTTGAATGTCTGCGCCGCCAGCTTGACTTCGGCATCAGGCGCGAAGTGTGTTTTGTGCTGGGCACCGGAAAAAATATGCAGTTTATTTCCAGGCTGAACCGGGAATACGGATTTTTTGAAAAACTAATTCCGCTTGAACACCCGCGTTATATAATTCAGTATAAATCCCGCCAGACTCAGCATTATATCAACAAATATCTTGAGCTCATAAAGCAGTATGCTGACGGAGCGGCTTTGTAAAGCGGAGAGCGTTTTCGTTTGAAATTTATCAGAGGCGCAAAAAAACGCCGAAGTATAACTTCGGCGTTTTTCATTAAATTTGGCGACCCCAAGGGGATTTGAACCCCTGTTACCAATGTGAAAGACTGGTGTCCTGGGCCGGCTAGACGATGGGGTCGCTGCCTAAGGGCATGATTCAGTTTGCCAGGGAAACCTGCCCTTTATAAAATTTCTGGCTGGGCTGCTAGGATTTGAACCCAGATTGGCGGAGCCAGAATCCGCAGTCCTGCCAATTGAACGACAGCCCAACACAAGTTGTTCTTTTATGTGCACTGCCCCGATTTGTCAAGCAATTTTTGAATAATTTTAAAATAATTTATCCTGCACCGGCTCTTGATAAATTTTCGGCGGACGTAATATCATCTTGGTTTTACAGAATAAGCAAAAAATCAGCGGCAGGCAGCCTTGCATCGGGATGGTCTGGAGTTTTGAACGCTGATTTAAAAAGCCAGAGCAATCAGCGCTCTGGCCGGAGTAAACATGAACGCGGTTTCCGTCCGCATCAGTCGCAGCAGCCGCAGCCGCATGAGCCGCAGTCGCTTGCCGAACAGGCGTTTTTTTCTGTAGGGCCGTCCAGAATATCCACCAGCTCGATTTCAAAGGTCAGGGCTTCGCCTGCCAGAGGGTGGTTGGCGTCAAGAATAACTTCATCTTCCTTAATTTCACAAACTTCCACTTCCATCGGGCCCTGTTCGGTGTAGAGCACAAGTTGAAGCCCGATTTCCGGAGCGATTTCGTCAGGCAAATCTGATTTGGGAACAGCAATGAGCAGCTCTTCACTGTGGTCTCCGTAAGCGTCAGCGGGTTCAATGCGCACGGTGACGCTTTTGCCTTTTTCCAGACCATCTACAGCCTGCTCAAAACCGGGGATGACCGCCCCGGAGCCCAAAGTAAACTCCAGCGGGTCAAGGCCCCGTGAAGAATCGAACTCTTCCCCGCTGTCGAGCCTGCCGGTATAGTGCACCAATACGGTATCGCCATTTTTCGCGATCATTAACATCTCCTTGAAATAAATTATTTTTCATGAAAAGGGGCTGAACGCCCGATAAAAAGTAAACGTAATTCATTTATGCTGTCAAGCGGTGATTATTGAGCCTGCTTAAAATTTTTACGGTTTTTATTCAGCCTGCTGAACTTTGGGGTGCGTCGGTATTGCTGTTATTTTGCTGTGTCTTTCTTAAGAAAAATTTTCTTGTGGCTGCAAAAAACAGCAGCGCCCCGGCTGCATGGAACAAAGCTGCTGACCAGAACGCGCTGATATACCCAAAATACTCGGCCGCCACGCCCCCGAAAAGAATACCGAAGCCAATGCCCAGATCCCATGAGGTAAGCAGAGTTGAGGTGGCAGTGCCCCTTTCATTGTTGCTGCTCACGCTGACAATCATGTTCAGGAAAGCCGGCCAGATATGTCCGTTTCCGAGCCCGATTAGTAATGCTGAAACATAATAGCCGATTTCACCGGGCCAGGCGACAAAAAGAACATAACCGCCGGTGGAGATTATTACCCCCTCGGCGGCATTTCGGGTAAGGCATCCGGAGCGCAGCGCCTTTGCCCCTTGAAGGCGCGACAAAATAAGCCCAATGGAAAAAAGCATGAAAAATGTTCCGATGCCGTCGGTAACTCCCATGACCTCTTTTCCGTATATGGCGAGATAATGGCTGAGCACCCCGTAGCAGTATCCGAAAAACGCCATGTTGAAACCGATTAACCAGCCCTTCAGCAAAAAGAATCTGTCCAGTGAAAGGGGTCGCTTGCCGGCAACAGGTGGTCTGGGAGGAATTTTTACTGTTCCGCCTACGACAAGACCCAGCCCTGCAACCAGAAAGGCCGCCCAGAACAATATATCAAAGTTGTGAGCGTATTCATAAATGCAGATTCCGACAGTTGGGGCAATGGCCATGGCAACATTGTTTCCGAGGCCGTAGAAGCCAATCCCCTCATTGCGGCGGGACGGAGGCAGCACATCTATGGCGGCGGTATTATTGGCCACTGTAAAGGCCCCGAAAGGCCCGCCATGCAGTGTTCTGACCAGAGCAAACAGCATCAGCGTGCCTGCAAGCAGGTATCCTCCAAAGAAAATAAAATACAGAAACAGGCAGACAAGCAGCACTTTCTTACGGGGAAAACTGTCTACTGCATAACCGCTGAATGGGCGCACCAGCAGCGCAGTAACTGTATACCCTGAAAGAATAATTCCAATAATATCCTTGGCGGCGTTAAAATTCTCGCTCAGATACAGGGGGAGCAGGGGAGTGAGCAGAAAAAAGGCAAACGACATGGAAAAGTTTGCCGCCAGCACCTTCAGATATTCGGCGTTCCAAAGACGTTCGCCGCTATGCCTGTTGTTTTCTGTCGTCATCTCTTGTCCAGGTTGTATGCTGTGCCCCGTAAGCTCTTTTAGTTCGCCCCCTGTCTGAGATACTTGCAACAGCCCAACATGTCGTTAGGTTTGTCAGACTTATCGGATCATCAAGCAGATACCCGGACCCGGTGGGGCACGCAGCGCATATACAGCTCCCATCCGTTCGGATTAATCAGTTCACGCACCGAATGTGCTGTGCGTTTTCGCATGGGGTAAACATAAGCCGAGCCCTTTATGATTTCAGGCAACCAGCGATGCCACTTTGCACCCGAGGACCCTGATCAGGGTGTTGGGTTCGATTTCAATTTGCAGGCCTCTGCCCCCGCCGTTGATGAAGATTGTTTCATAGTTGAGGGCCAGCTCATCAACAGCAATCGGGGTTTCCTTTTTTCTGCCCAGAGGGCTGATGCCCCCCACTACGTATCCGGTAGCCTTTTCCGCATCGGGAACAGGCATCATAGCGGCTGTTTTGGCCCCGACAAGCTGGGCCAGTTTCTTCATGCTCAGCTCCCGGTCTGACGGCACCAGGGCGCACATGGGCCGGCCGTCTGTCAGGGTCATCAGGGTTTTGAAGACCCGGCCCGGCTCAACCCCGATTTCTTCAGCCGCCTGAATGCCGATTTTTTTTGCATTCTTATCATATTCATATTCCAGCAGACGATAACCTGCCTTCAACGCATCCAGCGCCCGGGTTGCGCGTGTAGATTTGGCCATAAACTTCTCCTTGCTTTTTGCAGTTTAGCAGCTTGTTGTCTTAAAGCAAGTGAGGCTGAGAATACTTTGCTTATATATTTTTCCGTTATTATTTTTAAAATGCCCCCTTTCAAGCATTGTGCGACAGGGCTTAAAAGAGGGCTTTACTTTATTTATTACTCATGGCTAGTTATTTTCTTTTCTGTTTTCGGGGTAGTGTTTTTCTTTTTCAGTTTTTCCTGCTCAATCAACTGTTCGTAGCGTTTAAAGAGCCCGGCAACGATTTCTGATTCGCTGTTTTGAGAAGAAAGCCCGTAAACTGCTCTGCTCATATTCTATTCCTTATTTTATGATCTGC
>JAFQMU010000148.1 GCA_017421085.1 Desulfovibrionaceae bacterium
CCCCCGATGCTTACCGCGTAGCCTGCCCGCAGCCATGGCGCCGAGCTTTCGCCCTCGGCCCGGTTACTTTGGGAAATAAGGCGGCGCACCTCGATTTTTGCCAGGTTTTCCGCGGCGGCGTTGGCTTCTTCCACCACAAAGTCCTGATTGGACGAGTCTACTTCTCCGTAAAAGTTGCAGGAGGCGTAGAGGTTTATTTCTCCCCCCCCGCACAGTTGCCGGGTATCGGAGGCTGATTTGGCGGTGGAACCGGGCTGCTCGGTGCTGTAATCACGCAGAGTAACCTTGGTCGGGGCGGCGGTTCTGGTGCGGCTCAGACAAAAGACAGTTTCATCGGCGTGATCTTCACTCCAGTCGAGATTGTCGCGCACCGGGAGCTTTTCCGGCTGGGTCTGCCCGTCAGCCAGCACCAGCACATCTCCGTCGTCTGTCTGGCGGACGTAGCTGTAGCCGCCCGCCCGTTCGAGATGGCGCAGCAGAAAGTCGGCTGAGCTCTCATTATACTGGCAGGTATAGGGGCGGCGGGGGTAAGAGCCCTTGAGGGCGATCTCAAAATCATTTGCAGCAGTAAAGCCTTCTTCTTTCAGGGTTTTTGAAAGGATCTGCGGCAGCGGCATATGCAGAAAAATGCGGGAATGCGTATTCAGACAGGCTCGATAACTGCGGGGCCGCAAAAGCACTCGGAAAATGGAACTGTCGCCGTCGCTGAACAGATATGAAACAGAGGCGGGCATGCCTTGCCAGGAAAATTCCGCTCCCGAAGAGGTTTTGCCGGTAAGGGCAATCAGGGGCGCGCGCAGCAGGTCATCCATAAGTTTCGCGGCGTTTTCGGCCGGTACATCTTCTGTTTTAACAAGGATATCAAAGGCGTAGCCATGTAAAATGCGATCTTCCGCATTAAAGGCCAGCACCCGGCAGAGGGAAGCGCTGGTAGCGGAGGAAGAAAATTGCCAACTGACAGACATGATATTCTCCTGATTACAGACCCAAATTAGCAAAAACTGAAACTGACTGCAACTGTCAGGCCGCATTAAGGCCGGGCATGTCCCCGCCCTTCTTTATGCTGAGTGGAACGATAATTCTGAAAACCTCCCATAAATTCGGCCTGTACCTGCGGCAGCGCGGCCTTGCTCTCACTGCCTCCGAAGCCAAGCCATGCGTCGACCCCCAGCGAAGCGAACCGGCCTGTTTTACCGCCCAGACGGGAAGGGCAGGCCTGGCCCGGCAGCAGGCGGGCAGTGACAGTATATTCGACGGGCTGACGGCAGTAATTCCTGACCAGCGCATGGAGAATATCTCCATTCCGGGTGCCAGGCAGGATATTTCGGAAGGTTTTTTCATCCAGAGAATTGAATTCAATAATTATCTTACCTTCATAACAGGGCACAGTCTCTCCGAGAGCGGCATCTTCCCCCAGAGTTGAGCAGGCCTGCCCCAGGCGCAGGCGTTGCCCGGCCGGAATGCGGGCCAGCCTGGGTACATTGCAGCGAACGCGGGTTTCTGGGCAGCCGCCGGCATCGGCAAGCATGGCGCGCAGTCCGGAGGCTGTGCGCATCCTCTGAGAAAAAAATCCGGCGTAACGTAAAAAGATGCGCTGACTGGGGAGCTGCTCGCAGAGCGAAGCTTCGCCGAAGCTGGCCAGAGACATGAGCATTTTGCCCGCTTTGGGATCATGATCGTTCAGATGTTTTCGCAGAGGCTGAATGTATGAGGTAAGCAGCGTGTGCAGCAGGAAAAACTGATTATTGAAGATATCCAGAAAATCGCGGGTAACGCTGCCGTCTTCGGCCTGTTCATCCAGCAGCCTCTCCGTATAAAATTTGGGCAGGGGGGTTGATGGGCCGTAAAGTCCGAGGAAGGTGGCGCTGATGCGGGCACTGTCAAAGGGAGAGGGCGGCTCCTGGCGGGATGCGGATTGCGGGGCGGATGAAAAATCAAGCTCAAGCCCAATGACATCGGATACCGCGAAGCCCAGGCTCAGATCAGGTCGGAAGCGAAGGCGGTTATTCAGAAAATCTTCCAGTTCCTGTGCATTTTGCGCTCCTGCCCACATGCAGAGAAGCCGTACAGCCTGAGTAAAGCTGTAGCGCTGTGGATAGCGTAAAAGCTCTTCAATTACAGGCGGGATGGGCTTTGCTGATGCTTTAGCCATTGAAATGACCTCTGGTTAAGGGGATCTGTGACGGTAACCCGCATGAAACTGTTGATTGGCGAATATTCATGAAGAAATTTTGCCGCCACCATGCCGAACAGGCTCATGTCGCCCGGATTGCTGAACCCGTCTCCGTCAAGGGTCAGGGTCAGGTCAATTCCGCTGACGGGGCGCCCTTTCCACAGAAAGTCGCTGGTCTGGGCATTGAGTGAAAGTATGGATTCAATGCGTCTTTTGTTGGCGTTGGCGTAAAGGGCGTCCGCCTTGGGGGGCAGATAGGTGAGAAGCAAAGCTTTCAGAGTTTGGGCGTTGCTCAGCGGCAGGTAATTAAGGTGCAGGTGCGCCAGCAGCGACCACAGGGTGTTTCCATCGGCAATGGGCTCAACCGGTCTGGTCGGTGGAGTGAGGTTGGTAAACTCCGCCAGCGCCGGAGAGGTGGAAAGAGGCATTTTCACATCGCCGATATTCAGGCGGCCGGGAAGCTCGCCGTTACTGTAGAGCGCATCCAGCGATAATATTACTGTTTCCGGCACCTGTCCGTTGGGGGGGTATATGAGCGACAGGCTCATTTCCCGCCGTCCTTTTGTATTTTTGGGACAGTGCACGGTATACGCCGGGGCAGCCGGATCATGCGGTATGGACAGGACAGGAAGGTAAGGCGTTTCTTCGCCGCTGGAACTTACGGCATTTACACTTTCAATCTGATAGGGGACATAGCCTTCTTCCTCGGGGGCATTGGCCCGCACCGGGTAGCTCTCCCGTTTATGGTCGGCCTTGACCGGCACTGTTTCAAATGGAAACAGGTTTACGGCGGGAGTGGCGAAGAGCGCAAAGTCTTCAACGGAAAACGTGGGGAAATTGTCGGGCAGCCTTGTTTCCAGTTGAAAGGTGCAGGTCAGCGATGAAGCGTTGCCGGAGGCAAAGCCCGTTTCCGGGAGCATGACATCAATAAAGAAAAACTTTTCGGGAAAAACAAAATATTCCTGAAGCAGGCGGTAGCCCTCCCATGCGGTGGGGGGGTAGGGAAACAGGCCGTCATCCGGGCTAAAGCCGCTGGGCTCCAGGGCGGAAGGTGGCAGGCGCAGCCTTTGCGAACCGGCCTCCAGAACGACTGCCTCGGTATAAAAGAGCAGGGCATACAGTCTGTGGGCGGCGTTGGAACGAGGCCCGGCAAGATGCAGACGCAGGCGGGTAAGGCCTGCCGTGGCATTGGGGGCATTCAGGGAAAAATTCAGGCGCAGGGCC
>JAFQMU010000149.1 GCA_017421085.1 Desulfovibrionaceae bacterium
CCCCAACAGAGGTTTTCCATAGAGAATATTGCAGACTGGACTTTGATTGATGACACTTACAATGCCAATCCCCTTTCTTCAGAACGGATGATCGGCGCTGCCGCCGATTTGGCGCCTGGCCGCAATTTGATTCTGGTAATGGGAGAAATGGGCGAGCTGGGCGAAATTTCCCATGAGGCCCACCATGCTTTGGGGAAAAGCATGGGCTGCACCAGGGCAAAAGCCGTTTTCTGGAAAGGGGGCTTTGCCCGCGATGTGGAAGAAGGGCTGGCTGCGGAACACTGGCGCGGCAAATTCTTCACCCTTTCAGACGGGGAAGAGGATGAATTTGTTCAGGCTGTATCTGAGCTGGGAGCAGGCGGGCCGGTGGTGCTGTTCAAGGGGTCGCGCCTGAACCGGCTTGAGCTTTTTTTAAACGCGCTGAAGGCCAGACTGCAAGACTGAAGTTAAGGCAAGGACAAGCCCGATGTTGTACAACTTACTGGCGCCGTTCTCCAACGAATTCAATTTCCTGAATGTTTTCAGCTATGTGACCTTCAGGTCTGCCGGCGCACTGGTTTTTGCTCTGCTGCTTTCCATTATTCTTGGGCCTACTTTCATCAACTGGCTCAAGCGTCTGAAGTGGGGGCAGTATATTCTGGAAGATGTGGAAGCCCATAAAAACAAGGCTGGAACCCCCACTATGGGAGGCCTGCTGATTCTGTTTTCCACAACGGTAAGCCTGCTGCTCTGGAGCAATCTGGCCAACCCGTATATCTGGCTCAGTCTTCTTTCATTATTTGCTTTCGGCGCGGTGGGCTTCTGGGATGATTTCAGCAAGTTGAAGGGCAAACATAACAAAGGGCTCAGCGCCCGTAAAAAATTTGTTTCGCTCGTAGTGGTGGCCGTTCTGCTGATGGTGCTGCTGTTGCAGCTCCCGGCATATTCCACTATTCTTTCCGTTCCGATTTTCAAGGATATTACCCCTGACCTGGGCTGGTTTTACATCCCCTTTGCAGTGATTGTAATGGTCGGTTCATCCAATGCGGTAAATCTTACAGACGGTCTGGACGGTCTGGCGATTGCGCCTGTGGCCGTAGCTGCACTGGTGCTGGGCGTGTTCATGTACCTCACCGGTACGGAGGCGTTTTCCCGGCATTTATATCTTCCCCACCTGCCCGGCGTGGGAGAAGTCACTGTGTTCTGCGCCGCTCTGGTCGGCGGCTGCATTGGCTTTCTCTGGTTCAACGCCTACCCGGCCCAGATGTTTATGGGAGATGTGGGCTCGCTTTCCCTCGGCGGAACTCTAGGTTTCATGGCGGTGCTCTGCAAACAGGAGCTGCTGCTGGCTGTAATCGGCGGGCTGTTTGTCGTAGAAACCCTGTCGGTTGTCTTACAGGTAGGTTATTTCCGATTTACCAGGGGTAAACGCATTCTGCGCATGGCGCCTCTGCACCATCATTTTGAAATGAAGGGCATTCCCGAATCCAAAATCATCATCAGATTCTGGATTATTTCCGCGTTGCTGGGAATGCTGGCGCTGTCAATGCTCAAGCTGAGGTAGTTGATTATGCAAGGCCAGTTAAAAATCAATCTTTCTCCCGGCAGGCAGGCAGTTGTGGTAGGGGCCGGAGCCTCGGGGCTGGCAGCCTGCCGCCTGCTGTCATCCATGGGGCTAAGCGTGCGCCTTTTGGAAAAAAAGGAAAGTCAGGAACTGGCAAAGCTGGCTTCGGAAAACGGCTGGGATATTTATTTCGGAGAGCACCACCCCGCCCAGTTTGACGGGGCATCGGTAATTGTGCCCAGCCCCGGGCTCGCTCTGGCCAGACTGAAAACATGGCTCCCCGCCGGTGCGGATGAGCTGGTTATGGGAGAAATGGAACTTGCCTGGCATCAGGTTGATGAGCCGATTATCGCCATTACCGGAACCAGCGGGAAAACCACCACAGCCAGTTTGTGCGCGGCCATGCTTGAAGCGGCAGGAAAAAGAGTATTTTTAGGCGGGAATATCGGCACGCCTCTGTCGGAATATGTGCTTGCGCGCAAAAACGGAGCCCCGCGGGCTGATGTGCTGGTTTTGGAGATTTCCAGTTTTCAGCTGCAAACCTGCTCCGGCTTTCACCCGCATATCGGGATGCTGTTGAATCCGTCTGAAAACCATCTCGACTATCACGCGGACATGCAGGAGTATGGCGACGCGAAATTCAAGCTGTTTGCCCGCCAGAACAAGGCTGACTACGCCGTGTTTTCGCCTTCCCTGGCTTCTGATCCGCGTCTGGGCAGGGTGGCGGCGCAAAAAATATTTTTTGAGGCCGGGCCGGAATTCCAGGATGTTTCTCTGCTGGGCTCCCACAATCAGGCGAACCTGGCGGCGGCATGGCAGGCGGCATTGATTTTTGGAGTTGAATTGAAGCAGGCGCAAAAAGCCGCCCGTGAATTCAAGGCGCCGCCTCATCGCCTGGAGGTTCTGGGGCCTGCCCGGAATGGGGTATTGTTTGTCAATGACTCCAAATCAACAACTGTGGAATCGCTGCGGGTCGCTCTGACAGCCATGGAAAAACCGGTGCTGCTGCTGGCGGGGGGCGTATTCAAAGGAGGAGACCTTGCCTCTCTTGCCCCGCTTATCCGGGAAAAGGTCAGGGCAATCGGATTGTTTGGAGCCGGGCGGGAAGTTTTCGAGCCTGCCTGGCTGGGGCTTGCCCCTATGACCTGGAGCGAAAATATGCAGGATGCAGTGTCGGAACTGATGAAAGAAGCAAAGAAGAATGATGTGATGCTGCTTTCTCCCGCCACAGCCAGCTTTGACCTTTACGCCAACTACAAGGCCCGCGGTGATGATTTTAAAAAAATATGGGAGAGCCTGAGATGATGGGTACAGGCCAAAACTCCAAAGGGCAGATTGACTGGCTGCTTCTGGCCACTGTAATGCTGCTGGTTTGCCTGGGGCTGACCATGGTGCTTTCTTCCAGCGGCGTAGTTGCAGCCAAAAAATACGGCGATCAGTATTACTTTTTCAAACGCCAGCTGGCCTTTGCAGGGGTGGGCATCGTTGCGATGACAATCGCTTATAAACTGCCGAAGCATTTGCTTTATTCGCTGAAATATCCTTTATTGCTTGGGGTGATAGGAACGCTTGCGGCAACTCTGATCATCGGGCCCAGCTTTAACGGGGCGAAACGCTGGATCTCCTTCGGTTTGTTTACTGTTCAGCCGCTTGAGTTCGCCAAGATAATTCTGGTTATCTACCTGGCCTACTTCATGGGCAGCAAGCGCGAGCTGATGCGCACCTTCAGCCGGGGAATTATTCCTCCCTTTGCCGTTACCGGGTTGCTCTGCGGCCTTTTGCTGCTGCAACCCGACTTCGGAGGAGCGGCAATTCTGATTTTTCTGCTTTTCTTCATGTGCCTGGTGGGCGGTTGCCGTTTGATTTATCTGATTATCTCTGCGGGGTTGGCAGCGGGCGGAGCCGCTCTGCTTATCTGGAAAGAACCCTACCGCCTGAAGAGGCTGCTTTCGTTCATGAACCCTGAGGCCGATCCCCTCAACACCGGGTATCAGGTCCTGCAGTCGCTTTACGCTATCGGCTCCGGCGGAGTTACCGGCGTAGGACTTGGCGCCAGCAAGCAGAAACTGCTTTTCCTGCCCGAATCATACACTGACTTTATTATGTCGATTATGGGAGAAGAGCTCGGATTTGTCGGCATGTCGCTGTTTTTCTTTTTATTCGGCATGTTTCTGTGGCGCGCCTTCCTGGTCGCCTACCGTCAGGATGAAATGACCGACAGGCTGGCAGCCTTCGGGCTTACCCTTATTCTTGCCATTTCTGCAATGCTGAACCTGGCGGTAGTGATGGGAGCAGCTCCGCCCAAGGGGGTGCCGATGCCTTTTATCAGCTATGGGGGCAGCAGCTTTGTCGCCACTTTGATTTGCGCCGGCCTGCTGCTGAATTACTCGCGCACCGCCGTCAAAAGGAGTTGATTTTAATGTTGCGTGTGATTCTTACTACTGGTGGAACCGGGGGGCATGTCTTCCCCGCGCTGGCAGTGGCCGAAGAACTGAGGCGGCAGGCGCCCCGGGTGGATATTCTGTTCATTGGCGGACGTTACGGCCAGGAGCAGCATTGGGTGCGCGAAGCCGGAATTGATTTCGCCGGCCTGCCTGTCCGCGGTGTGCTGGGACGGGGAATGCGTTCTCTGGGGGGTATTTTGTCCATGGGAGCGAGCGTATTGGAAGCAATGAACATCCTGTCGGAATTCAAGCCGGATGTGGTTGTAGGATTCGGAAGTTACGCATCATTCCCCGGCGTGGCGGCTGCCGTTTTGCGGCGTTGTCCGGTTTTGATTCATGAACAGAATGCCTTTCCCGGTCTTTCAAACCGCATTCTTTCCAGATTTGCGCGCCGCATTTGTCTGGCAATCCCTGACAGGCTGGATAAATTCCCCAAAAACAAGACTACAGTCACCGGCAACCCTGTGCGCAGCGAGATAACTGACCTCCCTGGCAAAAGCTTCCAGGCGGGGCGCAAAAGGCTGCTGATAATGGGCGGAAGCCAGGGCGCCGCCTCAATCAACCGGGCCGTGCTTGCCCATCTTGACGAATTCAGGGCGTCAGGTGTGGAAATATGGCATCAGACGGGAAATCAGGGTTATGTTAATGCCCGGGAAGCCTATAGTCGGGCAAACTATGACAGTGCCCGGGTGCAGTGTTTCATAGACAATGTGGCCGAAGCTTATCAGTGGGCAGATCTCACGGTATGCAGGGCCGGGGCGAGCACCGTTGCGGAGCTTGCCGTGTCGGGCATGCCGTCGGTTCTGGTGCCTTATCCCCATGCCACGCACAACCATCAGCTCCACAATGCCGAATATATGCAGGAGCAAAAGGCTTCCATATTGATTAAAGATGAAGACCTGAATGGAGGAAACTTTGCGCGCAGCATAATTGATTTGCTTAATGATACGCAGCGGTTGGAGCAGATGTCTCATGCCGCGCGCAGTGCGGGTCACCCCGATGCCTCCGGAAAGGTTGTTGAGTGCATAAAGCTGGCCCTGCCGGAAAAAATTCGCGAAGAGTATTGGGAATCTCATGCGTAACAGAGTAAAAAAAATTCATATGGTAGGAATCGGCGGGGCCGGAATGAGCGGCATTGCCGAGGTATTGCTCAATCTGGGTTACGGCGTGAGGGGGTCCGATCTGGCTGACTCGCCGGCGGTGCGCCGTCTGCACAAGCTTGGGGCGGAAATCTGCATCGGGCACAGGGCTGAAAACATGGTAGATGCGGATGTGCTGGTAAAATCCACCGCTGTCAAGGCGGACAATCCCGAACTTCTGGCTGCCCAGCAGAAAGGAATTCCGATAATTCCCCGCGCGGAGATGCTTGCGGAACTTATGCGTCTTAAAACCGGGGTGGCGGTGGCCGGAACCCACGGGAAAACCACCACTACTTCTCTGCTTGCTTCGATTTTTGATCAGGCGGGGCTTGATCCAACGGTGATTATCGGTGGGCGGCTCAATGCCTACGGCTCAAACGCCCGTCTGGGAGGAGGAAAATATCTGATTGCAGAAGCTGATGAGTCGGATGGATCATTCCTCTGCCTGTTTCCCATTTTCAATATTGTGACCAATGTTGACCTTGACCATATGGATTTTTACCCCAATCAGGAAGCCATTGACCGCTCCTTTATTGATTTCATGAACAAGGTGCCGTTTTATGGGCTGAACGTGGTCTGCGGCGATGACCCCGGGGTGAAGAGAATTCTTCCCCAGGTAAAGCGGCGCTATCTGACTTATGGGTTTGAAGCAGGTAATGCCATTCGGGCAGAAGTCATCTCCTGCGGCGCAAGCAGCCGGTTCAGGGTAATTGAAAATGGAGAGGCGCTGGGAGAAGTCAGTCTGGCCCAGCCGGGCCGCCACAATGTGTTGAATGCGCTGGCCGCTATTGGGGTGGCCCTGGAGGCGGGAATTTCTCCGGCGGTAGCCTTGCAGGGCCTGTCAGCGTTTAACGGCGTGGGGCGGCGTTTTGAGCGCAAGGGTGAGAAAAATGGAGTTCTGGTCATTGATGACTATGGGCATCATCCGGCGGAAATTGCAGCCACACTCGCCACAGCCAGAGAATGCTTTCCCGACAGACGGCTGGTGGTGACGTTTCAACCGCACCGTTTTTCCCGCACTCAGGCCCTGTTCGGCGATTTCTGCCTGGCCTTCGGCGGAGTTGACAAATTGCTGCTTGTTGAAATTTACCCGGCTTCAGAGGCGCCTATTCCCGGAGTAAGCGGCGAAAGCCTGGCTCAGGGCATCAGGCAGGTATCCAGCACGGAGGTAACATATTTTCCAACTTTTGACGCCGTTAATGAGGCTTTGCCGGAAATTCTCCAGCCGGGCGATATCTTTATCACTCTTGGCGCCGGCAACGTCTGGACCATAGGTCAGCGCTATCTGGATGAATGACAATGCAGCAGCCGCAAATAACATATGCCCC
>JAFQMU010000150.1 GCA_017421085.1 Desulfovibrionaceae bacterium
ACGCCCTGCTGTCAGCGCTGATTGCCACCGGAATAATGATGCTGGGGGCGCTTGCCGCTGTCCGCAAGGTGGTGGCAATTGATCCTTCCGCCCTTATCAGGGAAGTGTGATTGAGGTAGTTATGCGTCAGTTTTTTCTGTTTATCCTGCTGCTGGTCTGTTTTGGAGCTGATATTTGTTTCGCTCAGGGGCTCCAGCGCAAGGGGAAAGTCACTCCTGAGGCCGCCTGCAACCCTGCCCCCCTGCCTGACGACCTGATTCTGCCCATGCCCTGCGGTCTTGAAATGGCGTTCAGAGCAGTGGCCGTGCCGGTAGACGGATATTTGAATGATCTGGAAACCCGCTTCGGCTGCGCTGACTGCGAACGCAGCGGTGAAGAGTTTTATGACCGCCAATACTCTCAAGGCATTTCCGGTCCTTTCCGTCTGGAGAATCTGCCTCAGGCCTGGCGCAGCGTTTTGCAGTCCGCCTCATCTACGGCAGACAGGCAGGTGAGTTATCAGGATAAGGCGCTGTATCTGCTTGCCAAATATGAAGTGAGCAACCTGCAATGGGATGCGGTCATGGGCGTCTGCCCTGACGAGCCGCAAAAACTGCCGCCCGATGCCGCTCGGCCGAAGGCGATGATTTCCTGGTATGATGCGGTGGATTTTACCCGGCGCTATATGGACTGGCTGCTGACAAATCATCAGGAGCTGCTCCCCCGCTTTGAAGGAGACGGCAAAAACATCGCTTACCTGCGCCTGCCCACCGAAACCGAGTGGGAATATGCGGCAAGAGGGGGGCATATGGTCAGTCTGGAATCGTTGCGCAATGAAAATTTCTTTGAACGCGATCAGAGCCTGCCCCTGAGCGAATTTGCAGTCTTTCAGGCCGATGACGCCTCCAGGGCGGCGGAGAACCCTGAAAATATAGGCTCCCGCCGTCCCAACCCGCTGGGGCTGTATGACATGCCCGGTAATCTGGCCGAAATAACGCTTGATCCATTCCAGTTTTCGCTTGGCGGAAGGCTGGGCGGTTCCTCAGGAGGTTTTGTGCGCAAAGGCGGCAGCTTTATGACCGGTCTGTCAGAAATCATGCCCGGCAGGCGTGAAGAAGTGCCTTTTTATCTGATAAGCGGCCCGGCCATGGCGCGCGATATGGGGGTTCGCCCTGTGATTTCGGGCATAAACACTCCCGGCGGCGCCCGTCCTGAGCTTTTGCGCCGCGAATGGGCCGGCGCCGGAAGCAGCTCCCCGTTTGTCTTTGACTCGGCCCGCGACCCGCTGGCGGAGATAGACCGCCTGCTTGCCGAAACTGACAGCGACAGAGAAAAAGAAATGCTCAGCGCCCTGCGCGGGGTAATTAAAGACAACAATATAGCCTTGGAACGCCAACAGGAAAAGGCCGCCGGCTGGCACATCCGCAGCGCCATGCACACTGTGGGCAGCATCCGCAATTTTTTCATCAGGCGGAAAACCCTGTCCAATCAGCTTGAAGCCCTGCGTCTGCAGCAGTCAAAAGCAGATGATGCAGCCTACCAGGAAAAACTGGGCAAAAGCATCAGGGAGCACCAGGAGTTTATCGCCATGCTTGATCAGGCCATCAATACCACTGTGGGGCACTACCGCGTTCTGGTGGAAGAAAGCGCTGTTTACCCCCGCGAGGTGTTCGACAGGCAAATGAAACTGGCGCAGGAGGATGTTTCCGGGCAGGAGTGGCACAGCAAGGAAATGCAGAACTGTCTGGCCAGGTTTATCCGCCATGTGGGCCTGCTGCGGGAGAATAAAATGTCAGCGCTCACTGTGCAGGCGCTGCGCAAGGACATGGTCAGCGCTGAATATCAATGACGTCCTAACAGCAAACCCTGCCTGCGGGCAAGCTCAAACTTTGACTTACAAGAAGCTTAAGGGCGATAGTCCAGCCAGCTGATGTAAATAGCTTTGGAAGATATCAAAACAATATTTAGTTAATACTCTTCACTGCACTTTAATCTTTCCTTTCTCACACTTGAACAGGCTTTGCGAAGCCCCGCCCTGCCTTCCTGGGTCAGTCCGCTTCCCTGATTTTTTCAGACAGGTCTTTGAAGGTGTTGAACATGCTTACGTCATAGATAACCTTCAACTCCGGCATTTCAAAATCCAGCACGGCGCTCAGCTCATTCAGGCCGGTATTAACCAGGGAAATCAGACTGCTGCCGTTGACGATGGTATTGTAGGTGTTGCGCGCAAGCACAACTTTTCTGTCAACAACTGCCTTTGAATTCTCAAGATTTTGCACTCGGCGCACAAGCAGGCTGTCATATATCTGCGCAACCTGAATAACTTTTTCATTGATTCTGATATTGGTGTCGTAAATGGCCTTATCAGCATTATCAGCCGCTTTCCTGAGTTTCAGGGCTTCCTTGAGGTTGCGCTCGGCTTCATCGCTGATTTCTTCCACGCGCTCCCGATAGTCGGCAATTCGCGAAAAGGCTACATTATGCGCCTCTGCATAGGCATCCACCACCACAAAGTACATCCCCGTATAGGCTTTGGCCAGGGTAATGTTATCCTGATTGGCGATGAGCTCCTTTTCTATGGCAAGCTGAATCTTTTTGATATTGCCCGCAATGGCCATAAGCCGCAAAAGGTCGTTGCCTTCCGCTGAAACAAGAAAATAATCGAGTTCCTGAGGGGTTATTTTCATGCCGGTCCGGGCCAGGCGCACAATGATTTCCCGCTTCAACGCCTCAATGACCCGCTCATTTTCCGCAATCTCACCGGGAATTTCCCTGAGCCGCTCCGCTATCTTTTCCTTTGTCATGCTCAGGGGGTTCCATGAGGAGTCGGGAGCGGTGGTGCGGGCAATCCTCAGCTCATCACTTTCTTCCTGCAAATCACGGATATCTTCCCGCAAGGATTCAATTTCCTCAAACTGCTCCTGCGCTTCAGAACCCGCCAGGGCATCCTGGGCATCATGCAGCAGGCGCACATATTCCGGCTCCCTCGCCGTAAGCGTTTCAAGCAGGGTTTGAGAACGGGCATCGTCTTTTCTGCCGAGCTCAGAGGCCTCTTCGCTTATTTCAAAAATTTCTTCCCAAAGCTCCTGAAAATGACTGGTTTGCAAAGTGTCAGGGCTGGGCTTGCCGCTTTGAGCAAAAGAGCTGCTTCCGGAAAACAGAGAAAAACCGGCCAGCGCAAGCGTCAGTATGAGCCAGGCCTCAAGACGGGACTTGAATAAGCGTTTCACGGAACTACCCCCTTGCAAGTTTTGAACATTTTTGCATTTGAGAAAATGAAAACATAAAGCAGCACAAATCATCAAGCCGGTCTGCGCTGTCTCTCAGGGGCTATTATAACCGGAACATCCTCAGATACAAGAGCGGATTGCTGCGCCTCTCACCCTCCTTGACAGACTGCATATCATAGATACCTTCCCTGCCTCTATTTTATGCTTTGTATTTTTGTATTGATGAAATTATTCAGAACCGTTTCCTGGTCGAACAAGGCTTCCGACATGGTTATAACCTCCTTCTCACGATGCTGAAGGTAATCTTTCAGGATATCCCGTTCCTTACTATACGGATGGTTTCTTTTATGTTCTTCAGTGTCCTTTTTATACTTACGGAACTGTATAAATGCTGGTAAAATGGCAATACTGCTACTATGTTGTTGGTGTGCCTTAAAAAACTTTCAAGAGTATTAACCAAATAATGTTCTTATCATTTCATGTGACGGAAATTCTCATTTTGCGTGACAACTCACAACAACTCGCACTGCTTCATCGCAAAATCCGGCATAAATTTATTAAAATTAAAAAAGGACTTACAGCTGTTGCTGTAAGTCCTTTAAATTCCTGGTCGGGATGAGAAGATTCGAACTTCCGACCCCTTGAACCCCATTCAAGTGCG
>JAFQMU010000151.1 GCA_017421085.1 Desulfovibrionaceae bacterium
AACGGGGAGGCGATGAGCCCATTGTTGATGTATATTACAATATCGACAAAAAACAGCGCATGTTCATCGGAACAGTGGATATTGAGGGCAACGACCGCACCCGCGACAACGTGATTCTGCGTGAACTGCGTCTTGTAGACGGCGATCTGTATGAATCGAAAAAACTCCGTCGTTCTGTGGAACGCCTGCGCCGCCTGAACTACTTTGAAGTGGCTGACATCGACATGATTCCTACCAATGTGGAGGATGAAATCGACCTGAAAGTAAGGCTGAAAGAAAAGAACACAGGCCTCATTTCCGCTGGTGTAGGTTACTCCACCTACTCCAAGATCGGTTTCGGCGGCACGATCATGGAACGCAACCTGTTCGGCAAAGGGTATTCACTGGGCTTTACCGGCAACTTCTCCGACCGCTACACCCGCTATAACCTGTCGTTTGTAAACCCGCGCCTTTATGACACTGATCTCTCACTGGGCATTGACGGATACATTACCCGCGACTATTACGACGACTTTGATAAGAAAACCACCGGTGCGGCCCTTAGTCTCTCCTATCCCATTGGAGAATACACCCGTCTTTACGGCAGTTACCGTCTGGAAAAATATGAGCTTTATGATGTTGAGCCCGATGCATCCTGGCTGATTCGCCGCAGTGAAGGCGGACACCTGGCAAGCGTTCTTCGGGCAGGCATACGCCGCGATACTGTTGACGACCCACGCAGACCTACTAAAGGTACGGTCATTGACATCAGCACCGAATATGGCGGCACTTTTCTGGGCGGCAGCGATGACTTTGTCAAGCCGGTTATTGACCTGCACGCCTTCCATGAAGTGGCAAACAACCATGTGCTCCATGCCAGACTTAAGGCCGGTGCAGCGTTTGAAAACTCCGGCGACCCGGTTCCCGTATTTGAACGCTTCTGGATAGGCGGCATGAACTCGGTTCGCGGCTACGACTACGAAGAGCTCTCCCCCCGCGATCCTGAATCGCCGGATAACGACCATATCGGGGGCGACCGCATGGCCTTTATCAACCTGGAATATATCTGGACATTCTATCCTGACTTAGGTCTGGCCGCAGTGCCCTTCTTTGATGCAGGTTTCAACGTTGACTCCAAGCAGCATGATAATTACTTCAAAAATGAATTGATTGCCAAATCTGTGGGGCTTGAATTACGCTGGAATTCGCCCATGGGCGACCTGCGCTTCTCCTACGGTTACCCGCTGGAAGATGTCTATGAGAAATCAAGCGGGCGCTTTGACTTCTCCATGGGTCAGACATTTTAAACCGATTTCTGTCGAAGTTTGAAGGAGGCGGCGGCAGTGCGAAATCTGCCTGCCGCATTTTAAATTTCAGGAAACAGGCGAGCTGCTCAGTCATACTTTCCAGTTGTACCCGAAACAAGATACCCCCTGCTGCGCTTATCTGAACCCAACAGATCTGAAAGCTATGGGCTGAGCACGCCCAGATTTTCAGAACAAGGTTGTTCCAGAAAATATTTTTTGATATAGAAAAAAAACGGGCAGACAAGGAAGGCGGGAGGATGCCGGGCAGCCCGCAAGGGGTTCCATGAAAACAAAAGCACACCTAAAAATTTTAAGCTGCGGGCTGTTTTACTCGGTTTGTACAATACTTGTTCTGGCTGTTTTTGCAACGTTCGCATCCCCGGTTACGGCTGCCCCCTCATATGACAGCCTTGTTAAAGAATTTAAAAATCTTTCAGCGGATCCAAAAAAATCTTCCCTGCGGGAACCCTGGGAGAAACTCCAGGCCAGGTTTGATAAATTTGTCAAGTCCAAACCTTCCAGCAGCAATGCTCCCAAGGCGGCCTTCATGGCTGCGCGCTGTATTGAAGAAATTGCCTCGCGCACCCACAACCCGCGGGATTTTCAACTTACAGTCAATCGTTATGCAGAAGTTGGAAAAAAATACCCCAAAACAGCCCAGGGGCAGGAAGCGCTCTACAAAAAAGCGGATATAGAATTTCACAAACTGAAAGACCGCAAAACCGCTTTAAAAACTGTACAGCAGCTGCTGAAGGCAGTCCGCAATGCAGATTTGAAAGAAAAAGCAAAATCTCTGGAGAAAAAAATAAAGCAGGCAGGCTCATCAGCATCAGGACAGACAGGAAAGCAGCAAAAGACGGAAAAAGATAAAAAGAAGGAAAAGCCTTCTTCCGCCCAAAACAGCAAAAATTTCTCTGAGCCCACTTTAATCAGCATCACAGTCAATGCCGGCGATAAGCTTGCGGATGGAGTAATTGAGCTTTCTTCCGGGGCGGGTTACTCATGGCGCTACCTGCCTGGTTCTAAAACCTCCAGCGGGCAGGCAGGATCGATCGTGCGAAGCGAATGCTCAACGCCGGCCGGTACAATAAAAGCCGTACCCGTGCTGACAAAGCGCTCTTCATCGCCAACCTTTGCATATCCGCTTCCGGACAGCACCATAAAGCCTTCCTGATCATCGTGACAGCCGGGAACGTTATATTCGGTTTTCGCATAGCGGCTGACGCCGCAGCAGCAGCCGTTTACGCAGCCATTGGTTTCATCCAGAAGAGATAAGCTCATATGCCCGGGGCCCGCCAAACTGATGGCATCCTTCAGTGTAACAAAATGCTCCATATTTTCCTCCTTTCACCAGTCAAACCCATTATACGCTGATTGCGATTGCACATCAAGGGGCCGGATTGGTTCACATGGCGCTTCAGCAACTTCTGTACTTTTCCCGGCTGATGTTGGCAAGAAAATGCGGGTCTGTCGCCATTTTTACGAAGACTGTGCCAAAACAAGCAGTAATACTCCACCGCTTTTCTATATGCACTATCCGGCGTTCGCCTCGGGACAGATGAATATACATGAAT
>JAFQMU010000152.1 GCA_017421085.1 Desulfovibrionaceae bacterium
ATAAAATCCAAAACAGCATCGCCCTCTTTCAAAAATTCCGGGTTGGACACAACCTCAAAACGGGCCTTGACCCCGCGCCGCTCAAGCCCGGAGTTAATAATCGACTTTACCCGGTCGGCCGTACCTACGGGAACAGTAGACTTGTCAACAACCAGTACCAGCCTGTCTGAAGGAGGGAGATTCTCGCCTATCTGGGCGGCCACCTGCTCCACATAACAGAGATCGCACGAGCCGTCAGGTCTGGAAGGGGTGCCCACTGTAATAAAAATAAAATCGGCGTCTTTCATCCCCCTGGCCAGACTACTGGTAAATTCAAGCCGCCCATCGCGCACTCCGCGCTCAACCAGATCTTCCAGCCCTGGCTCATAGATATGCAAAACACCTCTGTTGAGATTTTCAACAATCTGTTCATTCACATCCACACAGGCAACATGGCTGCCCATTTCCGCAAAACAGGCGGCGCTTACCAACCCTACATAACCGGTACCGACAATACAAATCCGCATATCAAGTCCTTTTTATTATCCAGATATGGAAACCAAATAGCCGAAAAAGCAGGAAATGTAAAATGCTCTTCAGGCGCGTCAGCTTGCCAACAAGAATTATCGCGTGTAAAAGTATTTTTTGTCATATACGCATATTTATGACTAAGTTTTAATTCAGGGCAAACAATGATTGCAGGCATAGGTCTTGATCTGGTCGAGCTGGAGCGGGTTGAAAAAATCTGGCGGCGACACGGCGAAAAATTTGCAAAAAAAATTCTGCATGCCCAGGAGCTGCTCCTGATGGAACAGGAAAATCCAGTTAACTTTCTGGCCGGACGTTTCGCGGCCAAAGAAGCCGTTGTAAAGGCGCTCGGAACCGGTTTCAGCAACGGTATCAGGTTCACCGACATCTGCGTGGACAGGCTGGAAAGCGGCCAGCCTCTGGTCAGACTGGAAGGAGAAGCTGTACGCCGCCTGGAACAACTGGGAGCGAAGCGGATTTTTATTTCCATTACCCACAGTCGCCACAGCGCCGCCGCCATGGCCGTTCTGGAAACATAGCCCATCCACGACGCCCAAACCAAAGCAGCCCAAGCGCCCCATCCGACTCATTTTCAGGTGCATGCCGGGTTAAAGCCTTGTCTTTGTCGACAAAGTAAATTAGGGTCATTCTCCCTGAACCCGGCTGACGGCGTGAAAAGCAGGGTTGCGCCGCCGGAAGCAGATTCATCAGATTATTAATTTAAGGAATAAAAAATGGCTCAATATTCTTTCGCTCCCCTTCCCAGCCCGGAAGAAATGAACCGCTGGGACACGGCCACCGCCGAAGAGGCAGGCATTGCCCCCGCCCTGCTTATGGAAAATGCCGGTAAAGCCGCTCTCGACCTGCTGAAAAAAGAATTCTCCTGTTTACAGGGGAAAAAAATTCTGATTTTCATGGGCAAGGGAAACAACGGCGGAGATGGTGCCGTGCTGGCCCGCCTGGCCTTGAACGAAGGAGCCAGAGTGCTGGTTTGCCACCTCCACTCCCTGCCGGAAACCGATATCGAAGATATGCGCAGCCCCTTTGCGGTATCTGCCTCCGCCCCAAAACCGGCTGAGCTGCACATTGCCCTGGCCCGCGCCTGCGGGGTGGAATTTTTCCGCCTTAACCGCGCCTTTTCAAAATTTCCCGAACCGGACTGGGAATATCCGCATATTGTGGTTGACGCCCTGCTCGGCACCGGGCTTAAAGGCAGCCTGCGCGATGAACATGTAGCTATCGTTAAAAGAATAAACATGTTCAGAAATTTGACCCCTGCCAACTGCTCCGGCGGCTGCTCATGCAGCACAACTGCTGCCGATGCCCAGTGGCCCGGCCTGGACTGGCCCGCCGCTGAAGAAAAAAAGACAAATTCAGACAAGGGAAGCTCATGCAGTGCAAATGCCGAAAGCTCATCTGCGCCCGAGCCTTTTGTGCTGGCGCTTGATATTCCTTCCGGTCTAAACGGTATTTCCGGCCGCCCCATGCCGTCCGCCGTAGCTGCCCACGCCACAATCAGCTTTGAGGCCCCCAAGCCGGGGCTGCTTACCCCGGCCGGCCGCCCCTGGCTGGGCAGACTGCTGGTAGCCCCAGTAGGCATTCCCAAGGAAATTAAGCAGCGCTACCCGGCAGGGCAGGCCCTGCTTATGCCCGGTTGCGCTGATATAGGCCCAAGCCCTTTCAGCTTTGAACATAAAAATATGGCGGGAAAGCTGCTGATTGTGGGCGGCTCAACCGGTATGAGCGGCGCCCCCTGCCTGGCCGCCCTGGGCGCCTTTCGAGCCGGGGCTGGACGGGTTGCAGTGGCCTGCCCGGCGGAAATCGAAAATCAGATTAAAACAGCCCTTCCCGACCTGCTGACCATTCCGCTGGGCAGCAGCGGTGAATGGACGCCCGAAGCGGCTGAAGCGCTTATTCCTCTGCTCAGGAACTGGGATGCGGTTGTCATCGGGCCCGGTATGGGGTTGAATGAAGGGGCTGTAAAAGTTGTGGGCGCCTGTCTGAGCTGCTCTGAACGCGGACCGGTTCTGGCGGATGCCGATGCCCTGAGCATTATTTCTCAAAACAATGAATTTCGCTCGCTGCTTACCTGGCGCGATATTATCAC
>JAFQMU010000019.1 GCA_017421085.1 Desulfovibrionaceae bacterium
CATCCGTCTTTATCAGGGCCCGGCCAATGCCGGGAATATGCGCGCCCAGGTGAACCTTGCCACCATCCTGCTGGAAAGCGGGAAAGACCCCTCACCGGGTGTGGGCAGCAATGTGGGCTGGCTGCGCAGGGCTTCTGATCAGGGTTCCGCTCTGGCAAAATTCTTTTTGGCCATCTGTCTGCTCGAAGGTCGAGGGGCGGCAAAAAATGAAGTCGAGGGTTTCAGATATTGCAAAGAAGCTGCTGATGCTGGTTTCCCTCGTGCTCAAGGTCTTCTCGGAGAGCTCTATCTTTCCGGCACAGGCACCGCCAGAAATCCTGAGCAGGCCGCCCGCTGGTATCGCGAGGCGGCAGCCTGGGGCGATACGGTGGCCATGTTCCGCCTGGCGGGGATGTATTATGAAGGTGTGGGCGTGAATAAAGACGTCAGCGAGGCATATTACTGGGCTGTGCTCGCAGAAGCTACTGAGCCGGTGGAGGAAACACGCGGTATGCGGGCCGGAATCGGGCAGCAGCTCAATGAGCAGCAGCGCAAGGCGGCTGAACGCCGGGCCCAGGATTGGAAGCCCAAAACCATGCCCCTTTAATTTGTTTTCAATGGCGGGGGCATTCAGCAAAATTGCTCCCGCCATGCGCGCATTGCCTGAGTCCAGTCGGTCGGCTTTAACCGCCTGTAGCAGGGCACGCATTTTGCGTTTTTAAGTTGCGGCTGCGAGTGCCATAGGTATTTTCCTTCAGACGCGGTATTCCGCTGAATTCAATCTGTCGGAGGCAGGAAAATGTCTGCCATCCGGTGCACCTGTTGAGGTTAGCAAATGAAAAGAAGCAGTCAGATGACTTCCGGGCCGGAACGGGCTCCTCACCGTTCCCTGATGTATGCCCTCGGCCTGACCCGCGAGGAAATGGAACGTCCGTTAATCGGGGTGGTCAATTTTGCCAATGAAATTGTGCCCGGGCACATCCACCTGAACACTATTGCCGATGCCGTAAAGGCGGGGATTCGTTCAGCCGGGGGCACTCCCATAGAGTTTCCCTGCATTGCGGTCTGCGACGGTATCGCCATGGGCCATGCGGGGATGCGCTTTTCTCTGCCGAGCCGGGAGTTCACCGCCGACAGTATTGAAATTATGGCTACAGCCCATCCTTTTGACGGGCTGGTGTGCATTCCCAACTGCGACAAGTCGGTTCCCGGAGCGTTGATGGCCATGCTGCGCCTGAATATTCCTGCCCTGATGGTTTCCGGCGGGCCGATGCTGCCGGGAGGAAGCCGGGATACCGACCTGGTTTCCATGTTTGAAGGCGTGGGGAGGGTAAGCAAGGGAGAAATGAGCGAGGCCGCTCTGGAGCATATGGCTGAAAATGCCTGCCCCGGCTGCGGTTCATGCGCGGGCATGTTTACCGCCAACTCCATGAACTGCCTGGCCGAAGCCATCGGCCTTGCCCTGCCGGGCAACGGCACCATCCCGGCGGTGTCCGCCGCCAGGGTGCGTCTGGCCAAACAGGCAGGCGCGAAGATTATGGAACTTCTGGAGAAGAATATCCGACCCCGCGATATCGTCAGCGAAGGGGCAATCCGCAACGGGGTTATTTCCGACATGGCCCTGGGCTGCTCTACCAATACAGTGCTGCATTTACCGGCCATTTTTACTGAGGCAGGTCTGCCCGTCACTCTGGATATTTTTGACGAACTGAGCCGGGTTACCCCCAACCTGTGCAAACTCTCTCCGGCCGGGCCCTATTATATGGAAGATCTGAACCGGGCAGGCGGGATTATGGCGGTGCTATCGGAACTGAACTCGCTCGGCCTCATTGACACATCCGTGATCACCGCAACCGGACGCACCCTGCGCGAAAACCTCGAATGTTTTGAAGCGGTTCGCCCCAGAAACTGCAATCGCGATGTGTTGCGCCCGGCATCTGACCCCTATTCCAGGGAAGGGGGCATTGCCGTGCTCAAGGGCAACATTGCCCCGCTGGGCGCGGTGGTGAAGCAGTCGGCTGTTGCGCCGGAAATGATGCGCCGCAAGGGGCGGGCCAGAGTTTATGACAGCGGCGAACTGGCCTGCACAGCTATTTTGAATGGCGAGGTTCAGGCCGGGGATGTTGTGGTTATTCGCTATGAAGGGCCGAAGGGCGGTCCGGGGATGCGGGAAATGTTGGCTCCCACTGCCGCAATCGCCGGTATGGGGCTTGGTTCGGAAGTGGCCCTGCTCACGGACGGGCGTTTTTCCGGGGCGACCCGGGGGGCGGCCATCGGGCATATTTCGCCCGAAGCAGCAGAGGGCGGCCCCATTGCCCTGATTAAGGATGGAGATGAAATTGAAATTGATATCCCAGGGCGCAGACTGGAGCTGCTGGTTGATGAAGCGGAAATGGCCCTGCGCGCAAAGAATCTGCGCAATGAACGCCCTGTCAGTCAGTCGCGCTTCCTGCGTCGCTACGCCCGCGATGTCAGCTCTGCGGCCGGAGGCGCGGTGATAAAGTAAGCGCCGGAACCGTTTGAATAATCAGGAATAGGGAAGCCGCAATCAGGTTTTGCGGCTTCTCTTAATTTTGCCTGGGGGCAGGTCGCTTCGGGTAACTGGGCTTAAATCATTGCCCGTCAGAAGCAGAACAGCCCGGCCGATTTCCCGTTTGCTCCAGTTAATGAACGCCGGAATTAAGAAAGATTATTTTGATTCTTTTTGTTGTTAAGCAAGGGGAAGCTCAAGGAGAGCTGGCCTTTATGGTTTTTTCTCTGTCAGCTTTGCTGTCCATTTTTAGTAAATGTTCTTCAAGGCCGGGCTGCGCTTAAATACAGGCTAAATCTGTTCCCAGATTTCCCAGAAATCTGGAAAAGATTTGCTTACGCAGGCCGGGTTTTCAATCTGCACATCAAATCCGGCGCAGGAAAAGAGCGCCATGCTCATCGCCATGCGGTGGTCATTATAGGTTTGAAACGGGAGTGCAGGGCGGACAGGCCTCAGGGGGGGCGTAATAATCATCCCGTCTTTTTCTTCCTGCACTTTGCAGCCTACTTTGGCCAGTTCAGCAGCAGGAGCGGCAATGCGGTCGCTTTCCTTGAGGCGCAGATGCTCTACACCGGAAATACGGGTGGGGCCTTTTGCAAACGCAGCCATTGCCGCCACCGTGGGCACCAGATCAGGGCAGTCGCCCATGTTTACTTCAATTCCTTGTAAACACTTTTCAGGAGGCGACACCTCAATTGAGCGCCCCAGAACGCGCACCCTGCCGCCCATTTGTTCAATTATGCGCACAATCTCCCGGTCGCCCTGTAAAGAAGCAGGGCTGAGATTATCCACTATTATTGGCCGCAGGCCAACCGCGCCGGCTGCCAGCAGATAAGAGGCATTGCTGAAGTCGCCTTCAATTTCATAGTTTCCGTTTTTGTAGCTTCCTTTCTCCACGCAAATCCGGCACAGTCCGCTCTTTGGGGGCGAAACGCTCCGCCAGTTTACCTCACGCCAATCGCGGTCAGGAGAGTCTCTCTCTTCCACGCTGAATTTGATTCCGTATTCTGCCATGGTTTGCAGGGTGAGCTGCACATAGGACCACGACACGATTGCTCCGGCGGCCTCAGCTGTGGGAACAAGCTTCATTCCCCGGCCCAGCGGCGCAGCCAGCAGCAACCCGGAGAGATACTGGCTGGATTGCGAGGTGTCGATATGCACTTCAGTGTCCGGCAGCCCGGCAGCGCGCATGATAAAGGGGAGATAACCGGCTTCATGTTCAAATTCAAATTTCGTTCCCAGTTTTTCCAGAGCGCTGGTCAGCGGGAGCATGGGGCGTTTATTCATCCGACCCCTGGCGGTAAATTTGAACTCTCCCTGACCTGCTGCCAGAACCGCGGTGAGCAGACGGCAGGTGGTGCCTGACTCGTGCACATCGCAGAGCAGAGGGGCGGGGCCTTCATTTTTCAGTTGGCCTCCCAGGCCGTTGATTAATATGTCTGACCCTTCACGGGTGATTTCCGCCCCCAGACCTCGTAAAATTTCAGCAGTGGCGGCGGTATCCTCGCTTTCCAACGCCCCGCGCAGGCGGCTGCGCCCTGTGGCAAGGGCAGCTGCCACCAGATTGCGGTGGGAGATGGACTTTGATGAAGGCGCCTGTACCCGCGCCGCCGTATCAGAGGGCAATTTCCCCGGCACCAGCAGGATATTTTTGTTCATTTCAAACTCCTTTGCCCATCGGGTAAACTCCCAGAGTTTTCAGGAGCAGACAATTTTCCGAAAGTTCCCTGAGCAGCTCCGGGCGGGCGGGCAAATTTGCTTCCACATCGGCAAAAAAAGTATACCC
>JAFQMU010000153.1 GCA_017421085.1 Desulfovibrionaceae bacterium
ATACGTCCGTATTTCACCCCAGCCGGGGCTGAATGCAAAGGCACATAATGGAAGATTGCTCCCACTCCCAACTCTTTCAGTTCTGCCAATACCTTCTGTCGCTCAAAAGACGGTGCGAGCAGCAGATAATACATATGGGCGTTATGGCTGCACCCTTCAGGAATAATTGGCCGCCTCACCAGACCTGCTTCTTCCAGGCCTTCCAATGCTTTATGGTAATAATTCCATGAGCGTAAGCGATTCTCAGTGATTTTGTGCGCTTCTTCCAGCTGGGCCCATAAAAAGGCGGCAACCAGTTCACCAGGTAGATATGACGACCCAATATCAACCCAGGTATATCTGTCGGTTTCGCCTCGGTAAAAACTTTTTCGGTTTGTGCCGGTATCACGAACAATTTCAGCTCGCTCTACAAGTTCAGGATTGTTGACCAAGAGAGCGCCGCCTTCCCCGCAAATGATGTTTTTGGTTTCATGAAAGCTTAAAGTACCCATGGTTCCGATGCTGCCCAGAGGTTTGCCCTTATAGCTTGCCATGATACCTTGGGCGGCATCTTCTACCACTGGCAGATCATACTTTGCCGCAATTTGCATAATCCTGTCCATTTCGCAGGCAACGCCGGCATAGTGAACTACTGCAATAGCCCGGGTTCTGGGGGTGATTGCCCCTTCAATCAGTTCTTCGTCTATGTTTAATGTGTCAGCGCGGATATCTACAAATACTGGTATGCCACCGCGCAGCACAAAGGCCGTGGCGGTGGATACAAAAGTATACGAGGGCATGATGATTTCATCGCCAGGTTGGATATTCAGGAGCAGGGCGCTCATCTCCAGAGCGGCAGTGCATGAATGGGCGAGCAGGGCCTTGGCGCACCCGGTCTGCACCTCCAACCGCTTACTGCACAGGTGAGTGAATTTGCCGTCACCGGAAAGCTTGCCGGAAAAATGCGCTTCAGCAATCCGGTAAAGTTCCTTTCCCGTCATATAAGGTTTATTAAATGAAATGAATTCTTTACTGTCCATAATTCTTATAGCTGGTTTCATTTCTCGGCAAGAATAAATATACCGCGAAGCAGGGCTTCTTCCCTCAGCGGCAGAGGGAAATAATGCGCATCCAGAGTGCTGACAGAGAAACCAGCCTGCTTGAGGCGCGCACAAAATGTCTTCAAATCATATTTTCTCACATGATCTTTTTGCCCGAACGCTTTTTCTCTTTCCTGAGGGTCAGTAATCGAGTAATCTTCATAAAGCTCAGAATAAAGGGGAACAGAAAGAAAGGCTTTACCGCCAGGCGCAAGCACTCTGAACAATTCCCGCATTGCCCGTAAATCATCAATAATATGTTCCAGTACATGCACACAGATTATATAATCAAAAAAAGCATCATCAAAGCTGATATTGGTTATATCCACCTGATATGTAGCTTTTCTGGCATCTATATCACAGTCAAAATATCTTGCTTCTGACTGGGCGAACATGTAACGGAAACATTTTTCAGGAGCAAAATGTAAGATATTCTTATCTTTCAACATAGGAAAAATAGAAAGCAGATGGATATACAAATGACGTTGTCTTTCCATGCTTTTACATACTGGGCATCGGCACTCCCTTGGTACGACACCATAACTCTCAAATGCGGCAAATCTGAAACCACAGATGTTACAATGCCTTTTATTCCCGATAAAAGCCGGATTCAGGCTGATGAAATCTTTATAAGCTTTAAGCATTACCATGCCCTCCGAAAATGATATACCTGCATAATATGTATGCAATAACAGTGCCGGACTATGATATGTTTTTTGACTGCGCGAAATCAGGTGTATAGATAATCTGTCTCTGTCATATCTGGATGTCAGCTTCACTATCCTTGGGTAGTCGTACAATTTATGACAGGACAGGGGAGATAAACAGTATGGGCGAGGTTGTGTTTTGCTGTTAGTAAAACACAAAAAACAGCGGGTTGCTTTTAAGCAACTCGCTGCTTTTTTGTCTTCTGGCGGAGAGGAAGGGATTCGAACCCTTGAAACAGGTTTAAGCCCGTTTACACGCTTAGCAGGCGTGCTCCTTCGGCCGGCTCGGACACCTCTCCGCATATATAGCCTGCAATAATGCAAAGCCAGTTGCTTTTAGCCGGATATTGCAGCAATGTCAAGAAGAATTCGTAAAAGGCATTGATTTTCTAATAACCTTTCAACCTGTCAAGCGTTTGGAATTCAGGCGGGCGCCCGCGCCCGCCGCGCATGCAATTTAAAAAGTTACTTCCACCATTTCGGCGGTTTTCTGGGCTTTTTCCTTGGCCTTCTCAATTGTCGGCCCCAAGGCCAGGGCCACGCCCATGCGGCGGCGCCCGTGCACTTCAGGCTTACCGAACAGCATGATATTGGTATCAGGCTGTTTCAGGGCATTATCCAGGTTGCCGAAGCTGGTTTTGCAGCTGTCGCCCTGCGGCAGAATCACCGCTGAGGCGGCCGGGCCGTACTGTCTGATGCCGGGCACAGGCAGACCGAGAATGGCCCGCACATGCAGAGCAAATTCAGAAATATTTTGGGAAATGCAGGTTACCAGCCCGGTGTCATGGGGACGGGGGGAAACTTCACTGAAAATCACGTTGTCGCCCTTCACGAAAAGTTCGACCCCGAAAATCCCCCAGCCGCCAAGGGCGCTGGTAATGGTTTCCGCAATATACTGGGCGCGGGCCAGAGCCTGATCGCTCATGGGCTGAGGCTGCCATGACTGGCGGTAGTCGCCGCTTTCCTGAAAGTGGCCTATCGGTTCGCAGAAGGTGGTTCCATCCACATGGCGCACGGTAAGCTGAGTGATTTCATAATCAAACTCTACA
>JAFQMU010000154.1 GCA_017421085.1 Desulfovibrionaceae bacterium
GAACACCGCATGGGGCTTTAAAATATCTTTGGCAACCAGATGCTCGCCCGGCCAGAACTTCTTGAAATTATCCCCCTGGGGATAATCCAGGGCTGAAATATAGTTAAGCAGGGCATCAAACCAGACATAGCACACATAGTCGCGGTCAAAAGGCAGCTCAATGCCCCAGGTGAGGCGGCTTTTGGGGCGCGATATGCACAAATCTTCCAGTGCGCCGCTGTCAAGCAGGCTGAGCACCTCATTGCGGTAGCGCTCAGGGCGAATGAAGTCAGGGTTATTGAGGATATGTTCCCTGAGCCACCCCTGATATTTGGACATGCGGAAAAAATAATTTTTCTCCGCAATATATTCGGGTTTTTGCTGATGCTGAGGGCAGAGGCCGTCTTCCAGCTCCTTTTCAGTGTAGAAGCGTTCGCATCCGTAGCAGTAGTGCCCGCCATATTCACCGAAATAGATATCTCCGTTATCATATACCTTCTGTAAAAAGGCCTGCACCGCAGCCACATGTTCCTTGTCGGTCGTGCGGATGAACCGGTCAAAGTGCAGCCCGAGCTTTTCCCAGGTATCTTTGAACTTTTGGGAAACTTCATCTACAAAGGTCTGCGGATCCTTGCCCGCCTGAGCAGCTGCCTTGAAAATTTTGTCGCCATGCTCATCAGTGCCGGTGAGCATAAACGCCTCGCAGCCGAGCAGACGATAAAAGCGGGTCATGCAGTCGGCCACTACCGTGGTGTAGGCGTGCCCGATATGCGGATTGGAATTCACATAGTAAATTGGAGTGGTAATGTAGAAGTTGTTCAAAATAACTGCTCCGAATATTATTCTTCTTCACCTGTTGCGGCCAGAAAACGGGATAAGCCCGCAGACCGGATTTCTTCCTTTGGCGCCGGGGCGTCCGAAGCAACTCCTCCGGCATTCTCCTGTCCATTATTTACAAAAGCGCCTGACGGCTGCGCCTGCCCGGCGGTGGAGGCATATGGGCGCCCCTGCCCCCTGCGGGAACGAAACTGCCTGTCGCCGCGGTCTTTCTTTTCAGAGCGGTCTGAACGCTCCGCCTTTTCCATATGATGAGGGCGGGCTCGTTCCCCGCGTTCGCCGCGCTCCTGGCGTTTATGAACAAAACCATCCCCAGAGTCGCCCGGTTCATCGGGCTGATTTCGCCCCTCAGCCGGCCCTCCCCCAGTATTGCTTTTTGAACGGGAGCGCATCTGGCTTTCTTTTCTGGGCGCATCTGCGGGATCGCCAACTTCACCCTGCTGCACCTGAGGCTGTGCAGGCTGGCTCTTTTTGGGCTGCTGCACCTGCCCCTGACGCTGCGGCTCCATTGCCTGCCATTCGTCCAGAGTAACTTCAAACTCTTCGCCTTCTTCCGGCAGCAGGGAAAGCGTGTTGCGGAAGATGCTTGAGCGCAGCACCTTTACCACCCCGCGGTTGGTAATGTATTTTTTGCTCATTTTTGGACAGCGGCGGTGGAACTCTTCATATCCTTCCTGCTCAAAGGCCAGACAACATAACAGCCTTCCGCAGGTGCCGGAAATTTTAGCGGGGTTGAGAAACAAATTCTGCTCCTTGGCC
>JAFQMU010000155.1 GCA_017421085.1 Desulfovibrionaceae bacterium
GAAGCACCTTAGCAACCCCATCAACTTTAGCCAAGCAGAAAAATCTGAATGCCCGCTGCATCTGCGGGGCGCCATCGGTCTGGATGAAGCGGGCCGCGGCTGTCTGGCCGGGCCTGTAGTGGCGGCCTGCGTGCTGCTGCCCGACAGTCTTCCCAGGATTGACGGGCTGGAGAAGCTCACCGACTCAAAGCTGCTGAGTGAAGTGCAGCGTCAACGCCTGGAACCAAAAATCAAGGAAGTTGCCCTAGGGTGGTCGCTGGGCTTTGTCTGGCCTGCTGAAATTGACGCGCTGAATATTTTGCAGGCCAGCCTCAGGGCCATGTGTCTGGCCTGTGCCTCAATGCTGCATAAGCTGCCCTTCAGTCAAAGAAATGATTTGTATATTCTTATTGACGGCAACCAGAAACTGCCCGGAGGTCTGATGCTGCATGCCCTGAAGCAGTGGGGGCTGGACAACGCCTGGATGCTCCCTCAGGAGGCTGTGGTGGGAGGAGACTCAAAAATACTGAGCATTGCGGCGGCCTCGGTTCTGGCCAAAGTGGCCCGCGACCGCTTTATGCTGGCTGCACATAGAAAATACCCGCAATACGCCTTTAACCGCCATAAGGGGTATGCCACCGGAGAACACCTGGAAATGCTGAAAAGGCATGGGTTATGCCCGCTGCACAGGCGAAGCTTCAAAGGCTGCCGCGAAGAAACGCTCCCCCTTCCCTTAAAAAGCGACTTGCTGACAGGGCTGCATCCGTCCCGGCCTGATAAGACGCAGAAGGAACAGACGGAAATTAAACTCCCGCTGCTGAAGTGATGAGAATGCAGAATAATGCCTGCCGGGCGCTGCTCAGGCGGAAATAAGCCCCTGTGCAAACAGCATGCGGCGAAGCGCTTTTCTATCAGGCAGGCGGGAAATGCCCGTCCACAGCCTGATTTGCTCCAGCCCCTGAGCAATCAGCATATCAAGCCCATCCTGAACCTCCCAGCCGGCTGCCTGGGCGGCTTTAAGAAAAGGCGTTTGCAGAGGATTGTAAACCAAATCATAGGCCAGAGCCCTGCCGCTGCACATAAGAGAACGAAAATCCCCCGCAGTGAGGGGCGAATCTTCCTGCGCCGGGCCGCCTTTCATCCCCATGGGCGTGGTATTTACCACCAGCTCGACCGATACGCCTGCCCGTTCATCCCAGGGAAGAGCATGCGCTCCGAATTCTTCGGCCATTTTCCCGCCCTGAAGCGGATTGCGGGCTGCGATAAAAATCAGGGAACTGGGGCAAAGATGCCGCAACCCGGTCAGAACAGCCCGGCTCGCCCCGCCCGCCCCAAGCACCAGAACAGAATCTGGCAGGAACCTGCGTTCCTCAAGAGGGGCAAGAAAACCGGCGACATCAGTATTATCTCCACAGAGCCGTTTATCCTGCCAGAACAACGTATTGACGGCGCCCACCCTTGAAGCAGTCGGGGTAAGCTCGTCCAGACACGCTATGACTGCCTGTTTATGGGGAATAGTCACTGAAGCCCCATGCAGTGGCTGCGTGCGCATTGAATCAATAAACGCTGCCAGCGCTTCGGGCTGAACAGGCCAGGCCTGATATGAGGCCTCAATTCCCAGCTCCTGATAAACCCGGTTGTGCAGAGCCGGACTTAGCGAGTGCCCCAGAGGGTAGCCGATGATACCGAACTTCATGATAAACCCGCGCAAATGGAATATTATTCAGGATTTTTCAGGGCAGGGCAGAAAAATAAAGCAGCCTTCACAGTCGTTGACAGGTTCCGCAGACAACTCATACAGGCCGGTTACGAAACACGCGCTTTTTCAGGCATACGCCAGGCCGCAGCAGGACCGCTCTACAGATAAATTTCCAGCAGACCTTCCGGCGGCCTGATGGTAACCTGGCCTTTTTCAAGGTCGATGAGCTCAACGAACTCACTCACCGCAGGAAACAAAATTTCCTTTCCGGCAGGCGTTTCAATAAACCAGACCTCCTGCCCGGTATCCACGTTTATATCTGCAACAATGCCGATATATTCAAAATTTACCGCTTCAAATACCTCCAGCCCGATAATGTCGTGAAGATAAACTTCCCCCGGTTCAGGGGGGGCGAGTCTGGAGCGGGGAATGAGAAGCATCTGACCGCGCAGCTCTTCAGCCATATTGCGGTCATTCACATCTCTGAAGGTGAGCAGGATTCTGTCCTGATGGCTGTGCTGCGCCGTCACCGTATATTCGACGGGTTGCTGCTCACCCGCCTGCAAATAGACTTCGCCGCAGAAAAGAGAAGGGGAGTCAAGGTAGCTTTCTACCGAGACTTCCCCTTTAATTCCATGTGGTCTGACTATTTTTCCTGCGGTAATAAGCATGGGTGCAGAAATAACGCGCTACTCAAGAATTTCCAGCACGCATCGTTTTTTGGCCTTGGTTGAGGCCGCAGTCAGAATTACCCGCATCGCCCTGGCGGTTCTGCCCTGCTTACCGATTACCTTCCCCAGATCTTCCTTGGCCACTTTCAACTCAAGCACAGAAGTCTGTTCGCCTTCAACCTCAGTAACCACTACCTCATCAGGATTGTCAACAAGCGACCTGGCGATGTATTCAACTAATTCTTTCAGCATTTGGCACCTCGTTGGTTGGATAAATGTCCATTTCAATTCGAGCAGCAACAGTTGGTTTGATTGATTGCATTAATAATTTAATGCTTACTTTTAAAAAGTAAACTGTAGACTTGGCTCAACAGGATAGAAGTGCCGTGAAAACCGAAAGTTTACACAGGCATGAATCAACAGCTTTCAGTTGCCGTGCTGTTGCAGTCGGCAGCGCCGCCGTCTGTAATGCGCCCGGGGTTAGGCTCCAGCCTTCTTCAAAAGACTGTTCACTGTTACAGTCGGCTCTGCGCCCCGTTCAATCCACTTCTGCAGTTTTTCAGCATCTACCTTGATTTCAGCCGGTTCGGCCATGGGGTTATAATAGCCGATGGTTTCCAGAGGACGGCCATCACGCCGAGCTTCTGAATTCATAGCCACAATACGGTAAAAAGGTTTTTTCTTGGAGCCCATCCGGGTCAAGCGAATTTTAACAGCCATTATGCATCTCCCAATATTTCAATTAATAATTAAAGTATTTGCGCAAAAGGTGCAAGCATCATTATCAACCGCTTCATTTCACCTTTCGGTAGCATTCCTTTTTCACGCAGAACAGGCTGACAGAAGTTTCAGCTGTCTTTGCAGGGAAGAAGACCACTCCATCCCGGAATATTGCAAACAGTTCCCTGCTCTAATATAAATTTTTGCAGAAATCCAGAAAAATTTACTGCAATCCGCCCTGCGGGCCGAGCGACTGCGCAGCGACCAGCTTTAATGTTCATGACAGTTTGCCTGGCAGCCGCCAAGACAGCAGCTTTACAGATCTGCCCCGTTAACGGCGTTTTTTATTCTGGCGTTCTTTTTTCCGCTCCGCCTTTTTTTTGTTTTTATCGGCACGGGTCATTACTTTGGGGGCGCTTCCGCCGCCAAGACCGGGAAATCCCATGCCGCCGGGCATCCCCCCGGGGGAGCCCAGCCCCCCCATGCCGCCGAAACCTCCCAGGGACGGCATGCCTCCCGCAGCCCTGCCAAGGCCGCCTTTACCCATTTTTTTCATCAACTCGCGCATCTGTTCAAACTGACGCATCAGCTTATTCACATCCGCTACCTGGGTGCCGCTGCCCCTGGCTATGCGAAGTCTGCGGCTGCCGTTTAAAATTTTAGGATTGCGCCGTTCTTCCCGGGTCATGGAGTTGATGATGGCCTCAATTTTATTCATCTCTTTTTCAGGCGGGGCCATATTCCCCATCTTTTCGCGCAGAGCGCTCATCCCCGGGATAAGCTTAAGCAGCCCTTCCAACGGCCCCATATTGCGGATTTTGCGCATCTGATTCTGAAAATCTTCCAGATTGAATTCAGCCGAGAGCATTTTTCGGGAGATTTCTTCAGCTTCATCCTGATCCATCTGCTCCTGGGCCTTTTCGATCAGAGTGAGCACGTCTCCCATGCCCAGAATGCGCCCTGCAATGCGGTCAGGGTAAAAGAGTTCCAGGTCTTCAATCTTTTCCCCCATACCTACAAATTTGACCTGGGCCCCGGAAACAGATTTTACGGAGAGGGCCGCGCCCCCGCGGGCGTCGCCATCCATCTTGGTAAGGACCACCCCGGTAATGCCGAGAGCCTTATTGAAGGCATCCGCCGCAGTGACGGCATCCTGACCGGTCATTGCGTCAGCTACAAACAAAATTTCTTCCGGACTGGCCTTGCTCTTGATTTCCACCAGCTCCTGCATCAACGCTTCGTCAATATGCAGACGCCCGGCCGTATCGAGGATGAGCGCTGTGCACTGGCGCTCACGGGCATCTTTTATCGCGTCGCGTACCACATTGACCGGATTGTCATTGGGGCGGGTGGGATAAACCGGCACATCAAGCTGCGCCCCGAGCGTCTGCAGCTGCTCAATGGCGGCAGGCCGGTAAACGTCCAGCGGCACCAGATAAGGACGCATTTTCTGGCGACGCAGGAAATCGGCAAGCTTGGCCGAAGAAGTAGTTTTACCCGACCCCTGCAAACCCACCATCATAATCAGGTGCGGCTCCGGCCCCTTGAACTCCAGCCCCTTGAACTCACCTCCCAAAAGCTCAATAAGCTCTTCGTTCACCACCTTGATCAGGTGCTGGCCGGGAGTGAGATCTTTCATCACCTCCTGGCCGAGAGCGCGTTCACGCACCCGCTCGATGAACTCCTTGACCACCTGAAGGTTGACATCGGCTTCGAGCAGGGCCATGCGCACTTCACGCAGACCTTCCTGAATATTTTCTTCAGTCAGACGCATCTGCCCGCCCAAGCGGCGGAAAACACTGTTCAGTCTGTTGGATAGGGCCTCAAACATGGGTCACCTGCTTTTGATTTTTGACTGGCTGGAGCCAGGTTTCCAAATAATATCAGACACTAAATTGAATTTGATACGAAAGTTTTAACCTTTAGTCAAGCTCAGAAGGGGATGTTCCTCCACCGGCAGGGGGATAAACCTCCTTCCAGTCCTCGCGCATATCAACCAACA
>JAFQMU010000156.1 GCA_017421085.1 Desulfovibrionaceae bacterium
CCGGCCGGAGTATCGCGCACTTCAACCCCCATTTCATTCAGACGGGCGCGGATGGCATCGGAAGCGGCGAAGTCTTTATTCTTACGGGCTTCCTTGCGCTCATCAAGCAGAGTTTCAATTTCTTCCAGACTGATGCCCTTGCGCTTTATCTGGGTGAGTCTGAGTTCACCCAGATAGGCTGCCGGCTCAAGCCCGAACACGCCGAACACTTCCAGCCAGTCGCTTCGCAGCTTCAGAAATTCACGCAGCAGATCAGGGGTGTCAGCGCACAGGCGCAAAGATTTGTCTTCCAGCACTTTTAGCGCCAGACGCACCGCCCCGAACACATGCCCCAGAGCAGCCGCTGTGTTCAGGTCGTCATCCATGCTCTCCATCACGCTGTCGCCCAGGCCTTTCAATTCATTCCAGATTTCTTCAGGCAGTTTGCTGCCGCTGCGCTTCGTTCTGGCCAGTTCATCTTCCACCGCCCCGATGCACTGATAAATGCGCTTCAGGTTCTTTTCCGCGTCTTCCATGCTCTGGAACGAAAAGTCTATCGGGCTGCGGTATTGTCGGGAAATAAGGAAATAGCGAAGGGTTTCCGCCTGATAGGTTTCGAGAATATCGCGGATGGTCTTGAAATTGCCCAACGATTTCGACATTTTTTCCGAGTCAATCTGCACAAAGCCGTTGTGCAGCCAGTAGCGCACAAACTGACAGGAACAGGCCGCTTCGGTCTGAGCCACTTCATTTTCATGATGCGGGAAAATCAAATCCTGCCCGCCGCCATGAATGTCGAGAGGCAGCTCCAGATATTTGGCGCTCATTACCGAACACTCGATATGCCAGCCGGGGCGTCCCTTTCCCCAAGGGCTTTCCCAGAAGGGTTCGCCGGGTTTCGCGGCCTTCCACAGGGCGAAGTCCATGGGATCTTCTTTTTCTTCGCCGGGGGCGATGCGGGCCCCGGCCTGCATTTCATCCAGCGAACGACCGGAGAGCTTGCCGTATCCGGGGAAATTGCGCACCCGGAAATAAACATCGCCGGAGGGCGTGGAATAAGCCGTGCCCTTTTCAATCAGGGTTTCGCACATGGCAATCATTTCAGGAATATTTTCCGTGGCCCTGGGTTCAATGTCAGCCCGGCGCACGGAGAGGCGGTCCATATCTTCATGAAAGGCGGCAATGAACTTTTCGGCGATTTCCTGGCTGGAAACCCCTTCCTTGTTGGCGCGGTTGATGATTTTATCGTCCACATCGGTAAAGTTGCGCGCAAAACGCACATCAAAGCCCTTATAGCGAAGATAGCGCGAAAGCACATCGAACACTATGGCCGAACGGGCGTGCCCCACATGGCAGTAATCGTAGGTGGTAATGCCGCACACATACATATCTACTTTGCCCGGGTTTTTGGGAATGAACTCTTCTTTCCTGCGTACAATGGAATTGTAAACCTGCATTATTCCTCCTGCTTTGCCATGCAAATCAACTTCCGCATGTCTGCTTTAACTTTAACTTCAAGCATTGCTTTAACTTGTTCAATCTAAATACCTGCCGATAACAACCGCCCTCCGAAGAACTGACTGACTGTAATTTCCTTTCAGATATCCGGAATAACCTGACAGGACAGCCGGGGTCTGCAACCGGGCTGCTCAGACAGGCTGAACATCGGGCGCTGTTCCGGCGCGCCGGGTAAACGCCCTAAGGCCGCGCAAATTTCTGAATGCGGGTGAGATGCCTCCCCCCCTCAAATTCAGCCTCAAGAAACTCACGCACTATGGCCAGAGCGAGATCGCGCCCGGTTACCCTTGCGCCAAGGCAGAGCACATTGGCGTTGTTGTGCCTGCGGGTCATACGCCCCTGAAATTCGCTGGTGCAGAGAGCTGCCCGGATGCCCTCATATTTATTGGCCGCCATGGACATGCCGATGCCGGTGCCGCAGACCAGAATGCCCAGACCGCCGGTTTTCAGCACATGTTCGCACACCCCGGCGGCAAAATCAGGGTAATCGCAGCTCACTGCGGCGCTGTCGGTTCCCACATCCAGCACCCGGCAGTTTTGCGCTTTCAGTTCTGCAATAATTTCCTGCTTCAAATCATAACCGGCATGATCTGAGCCTATTGCGATATCAAACATTTGTTCTCCATTATTTCATTCGTTTTATCGGTAGAATTTCAGTGCCGGGGGGAACAGCCAAGGCCAGCTGCACATCGCTGAACGAGGCCGGATATTCCCTCCCTTTCACCAGAATAATCGCCTTATATCCCTGCTTGTGGGCAATTGTCAGCTTGCGGACTTTATGCCCTTCGCTCTCGGGTTCAAGCAGAATGCTCCAGCCGTCAGCCCCTTTCCAGAGCACAGGCTGAGCGGAGCTGTCGAGCAGCAGCTCGCCTGCCAGCGGGCCGCGCAGCAGGGTGTAGGCATAGCCGTCAAACCCGCGTCTGTCTTCGCCGAGTTCAGGATAGCCTCCCGGCCCGACAGGAGCGGCCAGGGCATATTCTTCAGCGAACAAGCGGTCATAGCGCCCTTCCAGCAAGGCGGCCATGTCGCCTGCCGACACGGGCAGCGGCTCGCCCAGACCGGGCAGCACAAAGCGGGGAGTCTGCCGCCCCTTATGTTCATAGGCCTTTTTTTCTTCCGGCACATAGGCCAGAAACTCGCCATCGCCCTCTCTGGCGGCTACGGCCAGGGTGCCGAAACCGGCCGAGGCGTCAAAGCGGTATGGCTTGCCTCCATCGCTCCACAAGTAGAAGGAAAGTCTGTTTCCGTTTCCCTTGGGCGGAGAATAGCGCAGGCTGCCCTCCAGACGGAAGGGCCCGGCCGGATCGCCGGGCGCAATGGCCAGATATTTACTCCACAACTCCGCCGCGGGGTCGCTTTCTTCTCCGGCATCAGCGGCTTCCGGCCGGGAATAATCGGCCTGCGGGGCCGGTTCGGGAACGCCGCCCCCCCGGGCGCAGCCTGCTGCAAGAAACGCGACAGCCAAAAGAATATAAATCAGATAAGTGCGCTTTGCGGGCATTTCACTCTCTCAGGTCATCAAGTTTTTTCTGAATTTCTCCTGCATTGTCGGGGTCAAGCTCCAGGGCGCGGGCGTAGGCCTTTGCGGCCTCATCCGGCCTGTTCAGTTTTACGGCGATATCTCCGTAATGATCCCATATTTCCGGCTCAAGCGGAGAATATTCCACCGCTTCCAAAATTGTGGCGTAGGCCTCATCAAAAAGCCCCAGCCGATACTGCACCCAGGCAAGCGAATCGATGATATGATGATTTTCAGGGTCGCCTTCCAGGGCCTGCAAAATCAGCTTATGAGCCCGCTCAAGCTCAACCCCTCTGTCGGCCAGGGTATAGCCGATGTAGTTGAGGGCATCGGAGTTGCCGGGGTTTTGGCGCACAATCTCTTCCATGGTCCGCATGGCCTCGGCCTTGCGCCCGGCCTGGTCATAAAGCGCGCCCAGCGAGAACATCAGCTCGGGGTCATGATCAAAACGCTCCAGCGCATCCAGAAGCACGGCCTCCGCCTCGTCATATTTACTCATGAGGTGAAGGAGCGAGGCCTTGCCTTGCCAGAACACCTTCTCAAGCGGGAATTTTTCCAGCCCTTCATCCACTGCGGCCATGGCCTCCTGCGTGCGCCCCTCCTCGAGAAAGGCCTGAATCTTATTCAAAACCGCCTTTTCATACACGGGGCTTTCAGGGGAAATCATGTCCAGATAGTTAATTGCGCGGTCAAAATTGCCGCCATCGTGCGCCGTTGCAAAAAGATAGATAAACACCTCATCGTCTGCGCCGGGAAGCGAAGCGGCCTTCAAATAAATCTGCTCGGCGAGCAGCCATTCCTTATAGCTGCTGAACAACTGCCCCGCCTGCATCAGAAAACTCAGAGTCGGAGGACCGAGCTTAACCGCCGCATATGCGTTTTCCACCTGCCCCAGTTGCAGTTCGGCGTAAACGACTCTAATCCACACGGCCGGATTGCTGCGGTCCATATCCAGGAGCCGGTTGTAAATTTCCAAAGCTTCGGCAGGACGCTTGTTTTTTTCGTATAAAAAGGCCAGTTCAGCCCAGGCTTCCATAAATTTCGGATCTTTGTCCACGGCCCGTTTAAACAGGGCCTCAGCGTCTTGCAGATTATTCAACCCGGCCATCGCCTTTGCCTTGACATAAAGGTAATAGGGAGTTTTTCTGGCCGGGGTATCACTCCAGGCAGGCCATGACGGGTCAAGCTCACTGGGCAGGGCGTCGGAGGGAATGAGATTCAGCGCCTCATTGGCCTGAGCGAACTCCCTGAGCCGGATAAACATCTCGGCCAGGCGCATGATTATATGCGTTTCGCGGGGATTGGCCCGGGCATAGGTCAAAAACATCCCGGCCCCTTCCTCCATCTGCCCGGCCTGAATCAGGGCCTCGGCGTAAATCAGGGTGATGCGGCTGCTTTCCGGCAGATGCAGGCGCCCGTTGCGGGCGATTTCAAGCGCTTCTTCCTTTGCGCCGCGAAGCATCAGAGCGCCGGCGGCATCAATGAAGGTTTCTTCAGAAGGGTCGGCACCGGTCAGCTCGCGGGCTGCCCGTATGACCTCTTCAATATTGTCTGAGCGCAGCGCCTGCTCCAGGAGAAGCAGATTGTAAATTTCTTCCCCGCCGGGTCCAAGCGTCCACTCAGTCGATATTTTATTTTGACCGGGAGCCAGAAAGCACCCCCAGATAAAACAGAACAAACCCAGCAGCAGCCCCAGGCAGAGCAGAAGAAATGTTTTTTTCAGCAAATTACCCATATTCAACTTCCGGGCGCAGGCCCAGGCGCAAGTAACACATGAAAAACATCTTAGCTTATCACATTTGCGGGCATGGCACAATTCAAAATATTGCCCTGAAAACCGCAGACCAAGCCCACCGCGCGTATAAAATCCTGCTACCTTGTTCAAGGTAAAGGAGAAAAAACATCAGCCATGCCTCGCGCTCATAGGCCTGACGAAAACCGGATATGCCATTCCGACTCTGATTCAGGCGGGGTTTCAGGCGCCGCTTCCGGTTCAGTTTCTTATCCAGTCTTCCGAAAAGTCTTCAATTTCTCTGGTCATGTGGGCGCGCAGCTTTTGCAGCAAGCGGGTTTCAATCTGCCTTACCCTTTCTCTGGTTATGTTATATTTCGCCCCGATTTCCCGCAGGGTCACGGGGTCGTCGGAAAGCAGACGATTTTGCAGAATATCTCTTTCCTTGTCGGAAAGAGCGGGCAGAATTTTACGCAGCTCCTCCCGCAAAATGTCGGCCAGCTCATTTCCGGCCAGGCTTTCTTCGGTGCCCGGCCCCAGAGCCGGCAGAAAGTCCATGCGGCTTGAGTTTGACTCATCATTCAGGGGCATGTCCAGCGAAACATCGCTGCCTTCCATGCGCTGGGTCATTTCAACCACGCTGCTTTCGCTCACGCCCAGATTCTCGGCCAGGGTTTTGCTGTCGGGGTCAAAGCCCTGGGCAATCAGGCGCTGCCGCTCCTTATTCAGGTTGTAAAACAGCTTGCGTTGGGTCTGGGTGGTGCCAATTTTCACCATCCGCCAGTTGTCCATGATAAATTTCAGAATATAGGCCTTAATCCAGAAAGCGGCATAATAGGAAAACTTGATGCCCTTTTCCGAATCAAACTTGTAGGCCGCCCGCATCAGACCGACATTGCCCTCCTGAATGAGGTCAAGCACATTCTGCATCCAGCGCCGTTGAAAATCCATGGCAATGCGCACCACCAGCCTGAGATGCGAAGACACCAGACGAAAGGCGGCATCGCTGTCGCCCTCCTTGACCCGGCGGGCCAGCATCAGCTCTTCTTCGGGCTTGAGCATGGGAAATTTGCTTATTTCACGCAAATAGAGGGTCAGACCGTCTTTAAGATTGCGATCTGTGGGAGCAGGAAGGCTCGGGTCAAAGCCATCGCCTCCTGAGTCAAAAACAAAGGTGGGATTTTCCCCCAGATCCTGCAAGCCTTCACCAAACAGAGCGCCGTCCAGATATTCCGGCTCGATATCAGGGTTCTCAATGATTTCCGCTTCAATATCTCCGCCTTCCAAATCAGGGTCGGCGTCATATTCAAGCTCGGGCTCAAAGCCGCCCTCATCTCCGAAAAGCTCTTTTTCATGGGAGACCTCAGCCGTTTTTTCCGCCTTATTTTTCCCGCCCCTCCGGGGGGGCTTTTCAAAATTTGCAGCCGCAGCCGCTTCCTTTTTATGTATATTACTCATCCCGCACCTTGCTCAGGTTGAATTCATTGTATTATCAAATACTATATAATGTTTAATCAGCAATTACAATATTTCTTTTGTCTGCGCAGAAGATAAACCGCAGGAAAAAATTTGAAAAAGGGTTGACATTGAACGGGCAAGAGTTTAATGATTTTTTGCCGAAAGGTGAATACAACTCCTTTCACATCCTGTTATGTGCAAATAGTAGGGTGGCCCTTGGGCCTCCCTTTTTTTTCTTCAAATCCGGCCCGCCGGGATGGAATATTATGAACGCCGATATCAGACGGACTGTTGAACTCATTGCCGCTCCCCTGGCCGAATCGCTTGGTCTGGCAGTGTGGGGCGTGGAAATTGTCGGAGCCGGGCGCCCGATTGTGCGGGTTTATGCCGAAGGCGAAAATGGCTGCAATATTGACGACTGCGCCGAGCTTTCGCGCCTGCTCGGCCTTTCTCTTGATGTGGAAGACATCATGCCGGGGGCCTACGCCCTGGAGGTGTCTTCGCCAGGGCTTGAACGCAGCTTTTTTACCCCTGCCCAGATGGAAAGATATGTCGGAGAAAATATCTCTCTTTCTCTGCATTCTCCCGAGCAGGCATGGCCGGGCCGCAAAAAATTTCAGGGCCGCCTGCTGGCGGTTGACGGGGCGACCGTAACGCTTGCCCCGGCGGATGCGCCGGAAGACGCGCCGCGCCTTACAACCGACTGGAGCAATATTCAACGCGCCCGTCTGATTTACGATTTTGAAGCAGGCCGGGGCGTCAAACCAGGGCGCTGAGCGGGCCGGACTCTTAGGGACGATTGAGCATCGTCGCCCCATACAAATACTTAAAGCCCTCCAAGGCAAGGAGCACTCCATGGAACTTAAAAAGGCCATAGACCAGATCAGCAAAGATAAAGGCATAGACCGCGACATGCTCATCCGCACGCTTGAAGATGCCGTGCGCACCTCTGTTCACCGCAAATACGGGGAAGACATTGATCTGGAAGTTTCGTTCAACGAAGAATCCGGCGAAATTGAAGTTTACCACTTTAAAATCGTAACCAGAGAAGTTGACGATCCCTCCTCGCAGATTTCTCTTGAAGAGGCCATGGCCCACGACCCCAGCGTGCAGGAAGATGATGAAATGGGCTTTCGCCTCAAGGTGGGCGATCTGGGCCGCATTGCCGCGCAGTCGGCCAAACAGGTCATCATTCAGCGCATGCGCGATGCCGAGCTCGAAATCATTTATGATGAATATAAAGACCGCAAAGGCGAAATTGTTTCCGGCATCGTGCAGCGGCGCGACAAGGCCGGCTGGATAATCAACCTGGGGCGCACCGAAGCCATTCTGCCCAAAGAAGAGCAGATTCCCCGCGAACACTACAAGCGCGGCGACCGGGTGGAGGCCATAGTCATTGACGTGCGCAAGGAAGGGCGCGGCCCGCAGGTGATTGTTTCGCGCGCCCACCGCGATTATATGGGAGCGCTGTTTAAGCGCGAAGTGCCCGAAGTGGACGAAGGTATTGTTCAGATTATGGGCGTGGCCCGCGACCCCGGCAGCCGGGCCAAAGTGGCGGTGATGTCCCGCGACCGCGATGTTGACCCGGTGGGCGCATGCGTGGGCATTCGCGGCTCGCGCATTCAGAATATCGTGCAGGAGCTGAGAGGCGAACGCATCGATATCGTGGTCTGGAGCCCCGATATCGCCACCTACGCCCGCAACGCCCTGGCCCCGGCCCTCATTTCCCGCATCACCGTTGATGAGGAAGAAAACCTTCTGGAAATCGTGGTGCCCGATGACCAGCTCTCCAACTCCATCGGGCGCAAGGGCCAGAACGTGAAGCTGGCCGCCAAGCTGCTGGGCTGGAAAATAGATGTGTTCACGGAAACCCGGCATGCCGAAATCAATGAAATCGGGCACGGGCTCGAACAGCTCTCATCAGTGGTGGAACTGCCTCTGGAGCAATTTTTGGAAGCAGGCTATACCTCCATTGAAAAAATCAATATGGCCGATGACCAGGAGCTGATTGACGCAATAGACGGCCTTGATGCGGAGAAGGTGAGCAATCTGCGCTCCGCCATCAACTTCCTCGGCCCCGATGCCGGTAAACCGAAACCAAAAGACAACGACGATTAGTAATATGACCAGGCACACACCCGTCCGCAGCTGCACCGTTTGCAGGCTCCGCTTTCCCAAGCGCCTGCTTTTGCGCTTTGTGCAGACCAGGGCAAGCGGTGTGATGAGATATGTTTCAGATGAAAAACAGATATTGCCGGGCAGAGGCGTTTACCTTTGCAGCAGCGATGCATGTCTGGAACGCGGCAGGAAAAAACTCAGTTTAACAGCGGAAAAGCAGGAACAGCATGAGCGGCGACAAGATTAGCGTAAAAGAACTGGCAGGAATGTTCAATATGGACCCCCAGGCCATGAAAAGCGAGCTGCAGGGAATGGGGTTTGAAATAAAAATGATAACCAGCAGCATTCCCGCCGTAGAAATCGACCGGGTAAAAGCCCATCTGAAAGCAAAAGGTCCGGGTGAACCCGGAAACCATGAAAACAACGCTCACGAAACAGGCAGCGGAGAAACCCGCACTAACAGCGCAGACGCCTCCGACTCCCGGAAAGAACGCCGCGAAGCGCATACAGAGGTGATTATCCGCCGCCGCAGGGTCAAAGAAACGGAAGAACCGGCAAAGGGCGCCCAGCCGGAAGCAGTCTCCGTCCCGGTTAAGGAAGAGCCAGCTCAGCCAGCCGTTTCCGACGCCCCCCCTGCCGCTGCTGTTACAGATACGGAGCCGCCGGTTTCCGCTCCTGAACCGAAATTGGAAGATGCCGCAGCTACCAGAAAGCAGAAGCCGAAGGAAAGCACGGCCAGAATAATCAGCCGTCCGGAACCGGCAAAAGTGCAGACCGCTCCCGCCGCAGCGCCTCAGGAAGAAAAGCCGAAAACTCCTGAAGTCCCTGCTCAGGAAAGCGGCCCCCTGTCCGATGCGCCCAAGACTGAAGAAAATTTTGAACCTTCCCCTTCAGAAGAAGCGACTGCGGCAAACGCTGATAAGCCCGAGCCCGCTGCTCAGAAACAGGAAAAGCAGCCTGAACTGCCCAGCCAGGAAGCAGACGGAAATGCTTCTCCCGCATCGGAAGAAAAGCCGGCTGCCGCCGCTGAAGAGGCAGAGGCTTCCTCCGCAGGAAAACAGGCGGTAAATGTCGTTGCGCCTGAAATCGCCGTGAGAGAGAAGCCCGGAAAGGAAGAACGCGGAAAGCATGCCGGGTCGAGTCAGGTGCGGATTATTTCCAGGCCGGAACCTGCCCCCACCCTGCCCAAACTCGACCTTGAGCAACCCCAGATGCCGGAAAGACAGCCGGGCGGGCAGCGTTATGCGGAGCCTTCCATGAAAAACTATGACGGCGAACGCGACGGCCCCAAGAAGAAGCGCGGCATGGGCAGCAGGCGCACAGTTGATTTCCGCGACTTTGATGATGACGGTATTTTTGATCTCGACAAAGCGGATATGGGAGACTGGGGAGATGAGATGGGATCGTCAGGACGCCCGCAGGGGCGCCGCCGTCCCAGGCCGCGCAAAGAACAGCGCCCGGCCCCGCAGGCCCCTACCCAGCCCATCAAGGCCGCCAAACGCAAAATCAAGGTTGATGAGTTCATCAAGGTGGGCGACCTTGCCCATGAAATGGGAGTGAAAAGCACAGAGGTAATCAAGGTGCTGATGCAGCTTGGCGTGCTTGCCACCATCAACCAGTCGCTCGACATCGACACCGCCACCCTGGTAGCCGCCGAATTCAAATATGAAATTGAAAAGGTGGGCTTCTCTGAAGACGACTATCTGGCTGACACCACGCCCGATAATCCCGAAGATCTGAAGCTGCGCCCGCCGGTGGTCACCATCATGGGCCACGTTGACCACGGCAAAACCTCCCTGCTCGACGCTATCCGCAAATCGCAGGTGGCGGCAGGCGAAGCGGGCGGCATCACCCAGCACATCGGGGCCTATCACGTTACCACGCCCAAGGGCGATATTGTGTTTCTCGACACGCCCGGCCACGAAGCCTTCACCGCCATGCGCGCCCGCGGCGCTCAGATGACCGACATCGTGGTTCTGGTGGTGGCCGCCGATGACGGCGTGATGGAACAGACCCGCGAAGCGGTGAACCACTCCCAGGCCGCCGGGGTGCCGATTATGGTTGCAGTGAACAAAATAGACAAGGAAGCCGCCAACCCTGAGCGGGTAACCCGCGAGCTTTCCGAGCTGGGGCTGGTTTCCGAAGAGTGGGGCGGCGAC
>JAFQMU010000157.1 GCA_017421085.1 Desulfovibrionaceae bacterium
GCCCGGAACACACCCGCCCAGGGAGAAGTGGTAGAAACCAGCCCCGGTCAGGCCCGCATAGCCCCGGCGGCCGTGCAGCCCCCTCCAGCAGCGCAAACCGCTCAGACCGGCTCAAATCCTGATGCCGCAGTAAAGGTTTATCCGTCTCCCCTGAGCGCCTCAGGCGCCCAGCCCGCCGCCCCTGTAGCGGCGACATCTCAGGCCTCTCCGGCAACGCCGGCCGCAGTGGTTACGGTTACCCAGCCTGCTTCACAGCCCCCTTCAAAACCTGCTGCAGCTCCGCAGGCCGCCAAACCGGCCCAGACGGCTTCAACCGGTGAAAAAGGCGAATACGCCTCCGCTCTGCGCCTGATTGAACGCGGTAAAAATGCCGAAGGCCGCGCCGCCATGGATAAATTCATGGGTAAATACCCGCAAAGCAGGCTCACCCCCAACGCCATTTACTGGAAAGGCGAAACATATTACGGCGAGCGCAACTATCAGGAAGCCATTCTGGCCTTTCGCGATGTGGCCGCCCGCTTTCCCAACACGGCAAAGGCTGCTGACGCCATGCTGAAAATCGGCATGTCATATCAAAGAATGAGCGACAATCAGAACGCCAGATTTTATCTGGAACAGGTGGTCAGTCAACACCCCGGCACAAGGGCGGCTAACCTGGCCAGACAGCAGTTGAGCAAACTGCCCTGATGGGAGCGCTTACAGACAAAACAGGAATTAATATGCTTAAGAAAGGACAAGGCGTTGATAATGCTCCTCCTTCATGTGCAGCAACCAGCTTTGCCGACCTGTCCGACAGTCAGAAAAAAGAATTCTGGGCTTCTCTCGCTCTTAAGCATACGCAGGGGCTCGGGCTGCGCCGCGCCCGCCTTCTGCTTGAACGGCATGGTTCGGCCTATGCAGCCATCCAGACCCCTGACCAATGGAAACAACTGCGCGTCAACCCGGCGGCCATAGAATATTTTAAGACCGAGCAGTGGCGCGAAAAGGCCGGTGAGGAATGGAGCGCAGCAAAAATGCCGAACCTGCGCATTCTTCTCTGGACAAATCCATATTATCCGGCGCAGCTCAGAGAAATTCCCGATCCGCCTATGTTTCTCTATTTCAGAGGAAACATTGAACTGCTCAGCTCCCCTGCCATTGCGGTAGTGGGGGCAAGGCAGGCTTCGCCCGAAGCCCTGGCCGCCGGGCATCGCATTGCGCACGAGCTTTCCAGGGCGGGCATAACGGTAATTTCAGGCCTGGCCAGAGGAGTGGACAGCGAAGCTCATAAGGCGGCCCTGCCTCAGCCGGGTTCCACCATCGCCGTGCTTGGGTGCGGCCTCGATATTTATTATCCCGGAGAGAATCGCCATCTCCAGGATGCCATTGCCGATACCGGCCTGATTATCAGCGAATATCCCCCCGGCACAAAGCCGGAGGCGCATCAATTCCCTATCAGAAACCGGCTGATAAGCGGCATTTCGCTCGGTGTGCTGGTGGTGGAGGCCGCCGGGCGCAGCGGCAGCCTGATTACCGCCCGCCTTGCCCTGGAATATGGACGGGAAGTGTTCGCCATGCCGGGGAAGTTTGCAGCTTCCAAAGCGCAGGGATCGCATGAACTGATTCGCAGCGGCGCAACCCCGGTGCTTGACCCTGACGATCTGCTGCTTGAGCTGTTGCCCCGTCTGAAAACCTATACGGCCTTTATGCCGAACACAGAGATTTATCCTGAAAATACCCGGCAAGAAGCAACCGGGCATACCCCGGCTGCGTCAACGCCCCAGCCGCGCCCAGACGCCGAGCCGGACAATTTATCCCAAGCCGCTTCAGAGGAAAATAATTCGGATTTCCGTAAGAGCTCTTCCCCCTCTGTAAAGCGGAGCGACTATCCTGTTGACGCCGCTCCGGGACAGGATGCCTCATCCCGCATTATCGAGCTGTTGGAAGTAAACGGCCCGCTTCATGCCGACAGTATCTGTTCTCTGCTGCGCCTGCCTGTATCCAAAGTCAGCGCCGAGCTGATGCTGCTTGAGCTGTCAGGGCAGATTAAGCGCTACCCCGGAATGATTTATTCATTGTAGTACAGTCAAAACAATTCCCGGGCAGGGATAACGATGATTGGTATGAAGCTGTTTAACCTGACAAGCGCGGGAGCGGCGCCTGACCCGACAGGGCGTGAATTCACGCCGCCCTCATGAGCATGGCTTGAATGCCGGAAAGCAGGCGGCTGCAGCTCACATACACTGTAAAATCTAATGCAAAAAGGCCAACTCGAGGTTGGCCTTTTTGCATAAACTTATTTCCCGCTACTATTCGGCAGCAGTTGCATTGGCAGCGGGCTCTGCGCTTTCTGTAGCAATATCGGTGGCGTTTTGAGCAGGTTCAGGAGCTTTCTCCGCACTCTGGCAACCGGCAAAAACACCGAAAACAGCAACCAAAGCAAGAGTAAGAAGTAACTTACGCATACTGTCCTCCAGTTAAAATTACTTTTAAAATCAGCCTCTTAAACGCATTTTATACCCAGGACGACTGTGAAGGCCGCCCAACGATATCAACTTGACCGTTACTGCTGACCATCTGAAAAACGAATCAGGTCAGGATTATAATGGGTAATTTCAGCCCGCTTCTGCAAATCAGTCAAATATGCCTGCATCAGGCTTTCCTGCTTGATCAGGCCAAACTGAGCCATCATCAGTTCTCTGGCAGCCTGCCACTCTTCATCGGAAGGGGGCTGCACGCCGGCCAGGCGGGCAATTATCGAACCGCGGGATGTGGCATAAGGGCCAATCCACTGTTCATGATCCGACTGAGCAAAAACTGCGTCCACAAATTCCGGCGCAGGCCCGGCTTCTTCCAGACCGAGCTGACGGGTGAAGAATTCGCTGTTTTTCAGCTCCGTTCCCTCAGGCAGCTCTCCGCCGCTCTGTAAAGCTTCGAACAAGCTGTCCGCTTCACGGGTAGCCATGGCCCTCGACTCTTCAGCCTTAAGCACCGACACTATCTGGTCGCGCACCTGTTCCAGGGGAGCAATATGCTCGTCCTGCACCTTGTTTACTTTCACGAATATATAGCCATCTCCCGAGGCGATGGGACGATCAATGGTGATGCCTTCCGGAGTAAGGAACAGGCTTTCCACAGAATCATCACCTATGCCAAGCGAACGTATGGCATCTTCCTGAACCAGACCTTCCACGCGCTGCACGCCCAGACCGAGTTCTCCCGCCATCTGCGAGAGCTCTTTACCCCCCAGAATATCGCCGACAACCTGATCAAGAATAACCGGCATATCTTCCGCGCCTTTTTCTCCGGCAACGAGCAGAGCAATCTGGTCGCGCACCTCGTCAAAGGGCAGCTGGCGGGCGTCTTTACGCTCTTCAACCTTGATGATGTGATAGCCAAGCATGCTTGAGAAAGGCTGAGTCAGCTCACCAGGGTTAAGTTTGCTTATCTGCTCTGAAAAAGCAGGTATCAGGTCGTTCACGTTTACCCAGCCCATATCGCCGCCGTTGGCGGCGCTGGGGTCATCGGAATTAAGACGGGCCAGTTCAGAAAAATCATCTCCGGCTGCGGCCTTCTGATAGACCTCATCAGCCCGCTGCTTCAGCTTTTCCATATCTTCAGGCGATGCGTCTCTGTCGGCAAGAAAAAGAATATGTCTGATTTTAGCCTGAGGCGCTTCAACAAAACTTTCTTTGTTCGCCTCATAATATTCTCTGGCCTGTTCTTCGCCCACTTCATAGCGGGTAGCCAGCGCCTGCGGATTTATCGGCAAATATTCAATGTCGATGCGCTTGGGAACGGTGAACATATTTTTATTTTTCTCATAATACTCGGCAATCTGAGCATCGTTGACCTCAACCCTGTCGGTATAATCTCCGCTTGAGAAAAAGTAATAGTCAACCTTGCGCTGCTCCTGCAAATGTCTGAAATTTGCCAGGGCTTCCTCCTCGCTCAGGTTAGCGGCAGAAAGAACAGCGCCTTGCAGCTTCAACAGCAACAGAGTTTCACGCACTATTCTTTCAAACTCGCTTTTTTTCATTTTCTCCTGAGCCAGAACCCGCTCATAGAGCTGCATGCTGAATTTGCCGTCCATATCGCGAAAACGGGGCATGGCCATAATTTCACGCTGCACTTCGGCATCGCTTACGCTAAGCCCGATTTCCTCCGCAGCCTGAGTAAGCAGGACCTTATCCCGCAAAATGCCCAGCACCCTGTTCGCCTGCTCTTCAGTCTGGAAAAAGCTGTCAGGCAGATTGGGCATGCGCGCTTTTGCGTTCTGCACATAGGCGTTGAACTCTCTGGCAAAATCGTTCAAAGTGATGTTCTGGCCGTTTACCTTAAGCACCACATTCGGGCTTTGGGCATTAAAACTGCCCATACCCCAGAAAACAAACACCAGAATAATCACTCCAAACAGGATTTTAACACCCCAGGATCCTGCCCTGTTTCTGATAACATCAAGCATATGCGCTCCTAAATTAAAACTGTACCGGCAGCGGTATCCGCATTTTGCTGCGCAGCGTAAGGCAAATTAAGCAGGAAACGCCCCTCCGGCCTGCGGCCTTCAGCCCGAATCCTTTTGAGTAAACATGCGACTTTAACCTTACTTTACCTGCTGCGCAAGGTCAAATTAACGGATAAATTTACCCGCGGCTAGCTTCACCCCGCTCTGAGGAGGCTGCGCTCAGGGCACGGTTGCGTAGAAACAAAGCCCGGGAACTGCCGCCAATCTTAAAATTATGAAATGTCCTCTACTGCTGTCCACCTATATAATTGAGCATTCCGCCTGCCCTGATGACTTCCAGCTCTTTGGAAGTGAGATTGTTTCTTACCGGAATTTCCTGTTCGCCGACCCTGATGCGGCTTTCCCCGCCAGGGGTCAGGGAGCTGGTATCAAGCACAATGCGCACACCCTGCCCCAGCTTGTCATAATCGCCGGGGTTGACAAAGGTGAGGGGAAGAATTCCGAAGTTAACCAGATTGTCACGGTGAATGCGCGCCAGCGACCGGGCGATAATTGCCCTCACCCCGAGATGGCGGTGGGCCAGGGCGGCATGTTCGCGGCTTGAGCCCTGCCCGTAGTTTTCTCCGGCAACAATTACGCTTTGCCCGGCGTTTTCGGCCCGACCGACAAAGCCTTCATCTACCCGTCCGAAAATATAACGGGAAATAGCCGGAATATTGGAGCGCAGAGAAGTAATCTCCGGTCCGGCAGGCAGAATATGATCGGTAGTGATGTTATCGCCCAGCCGAATCGCCACCTCCGCCTCCAGGCGGACGGGAAGCCGGTCAAACGGTTTAATCGGCACGATGTTGGGCCCGCGCAGAACTTCCACCCCGCTGCCGTCTTCTGGGGGCATAATAAACAGGTTATGGATGTCAGGCACCATTTCGGCAAATTCTTTTCTATCCGGAGGGGTTCCCCATGTGTCGGGATTGGTGAACTTGCCGTTCAAAGCCGCCTGAGCGGCTGTTTCCGGGCTGACCAGGTAAACCTGAGCATCTTTGGTGCCGCTGCGCCCTTCAAAGTTGCGGTTAAAGGTGCGCACGCTCACCCCACCGCTTACCGGAGAGCCGCCCATGCCGATGCATGGCCCGCACGAACACTCCAGAAGCCGCGCCCCGGAATCGGAAAGAGCGCGAAGGCTCTGATCTTCCGCAAGCATGACCAGCACCCTTTTGGAACCGGGAGAAATCATTACATCCGTGCTGGGGCTGACCAGTCTGTTTTTCAAAATCCGGGAAACAATCTCCAAATCTGCGTATGATGAGTTGGTGCAGGAGCCGATGGCCACCTGATCAACCCTGAGCCCATCCAGCTCAGCCACAGGAACGCCCTGATCGGGCATATGCGGACGGGCGGCCATGGGCGCTATTTTGCTCAAATCAATTTCAATTTCTTCATCATAAACCGC
>JAFQMU010000158.1 GCA_017421085.1 Desulfovibrionaceae bacterium
GGGGCTTCAATTCACCGAGCCGCTTCTTTGAGCCAAGCAGTAGGGCAAGCGCTTCTTCGGGTTGACCTTGGGCCTTAAGAATAGCTGCGTATTTCAAATAATCGTCTGCATCAGGGGTTTTGCATATTTTAGTGCAATAATAATCTTTTGCCTCGGCAACCCTGTTTTGTTCAAAAAGCATGTTGGAAAGCATTGCCTCCGCAGCGGCATAGGGCCCCTGCTTCAATATGCCTCGAACAATGCGCTCTGCTCTGACCGGGTTTTTGTTGAGAAGCAGCTGGGCAAGCTGAAGCTGCCCGGCCTTGTCGTTCGGATCAAGATGCTTTTCCGCTTCTTCAATATCATAGTCCAGCAGACCGGCCCCGACATTCTGAAACCGCTCAAGCGGCTTTGCCTTATCAGCCACGAGGAAATTATCTTTCTGAGAAATGTCGATTTTTATATCAGACAATATAGTGTTGTCTTCACATAGGATAGCGAACAGGTGCTTAAAGACATTAATATGAGTGTAAATTTTGGGAGGCGTATTCACATGGGCAGGCCAGCGCACAGCCAGCAGAACATCAAAAAAGGAACGGGCCACCAAATCATGATTCAGTTTCTTTTTAGCAATATTGTCATTGACATCCCCATTGGTCCAGACATCCAGATACTGCATTGCGCCGTGATCGCCGGTAGCGATAATCACAGCATTGGGGTCATGGCTGACTATAAGCTCGGTCATTCGCTTTATCTCAGCCTGAGTTCTGACATATAATGGCGTGTAGACCTCTTCCCATGATTTATACGTATAAAAGTTATAGTCGTTATGTCTGGCGCCGAACCTGAAAATGTTAAAAACCGGCATGTCATTATGTTTTTTCAGCTTCTGCTCCACGGCGCCGTATGTATAGTCAAAATTTATACCTGTTTCGAATAAGTCTATACCAAGCACAACCTTTCTTAAAATTGCTGACTGAGCAAAAAGGGCGCCGCAGAATATATAAAGTTTTTTTATCCATATCGGCAAATAAAATGAGCAGTAATCTGCCCATTTAGAATACCGCACAAAAGCATAGGCGTAATTATCAAATAGATTTAACTTATACCCATTTTGCAGGAAATGCCTGATTACATACGGGGGATATTCAAGCTCACTGATAATTGCATTCAGCTTATTTTCAATCAGAGAGTTCAGAGAATGCAGGGTCCAGGCATTGTTGGAAAAAAAATTTTCATAAACTGTAAAGCCGTGCTTCTGATAGAATTCAGCCATTTCCGGGTCAGGCGGAATACCGTAAATCAGTTCGGCCGCCTTCTCAGAATGAATTGACTCCAGAAAAAACAGATACACATTGGGCTTGTGCTTGAAAGGCCTTTCCGGAGCTTCAGTAGATACGCTCTGTCTGGCTTCACTGGTACCCATGGTTTCATATACCAGCAGCTCTTTTTGTGGGTTATTCTTTTTATACAGGTCAAACAGGGAAAAGCCCAGGTAGACTATGAGCAGACCGGACAGAACTGCCGGGCTTAACAACAAAGCCAGCAGAGCAGACACAGTCAACCCGGAAAGATTGGCTATCAGACGCGCTTTCTTTGTTTTGCTCAGCTCTGTAACCAGACGCTCGCTGAATACGAGAAATATTCCCCCCGTGCAGAGCCCGAGCAGTGCGGATACATATCCTTCCCCAACCCCGGCTGCATTCAGGTGAGAAGCCAGCAACCAGAGCAGCAATCCCAAAACTCCGCCGACAACAGCCGCCACCCCGGCCGATTGAGCCATCTGCCTCCCAGTGAAAAAACGGGTGTTTACCGAAACGAAGGCGACAGTGGGAGCAAGTGCGGCCAGCATGCACAGCAGCGCAGGGTTTGCAAGCAGAGCAGTCACAGGTGCACCTCCATCAACAAGCTTTACGGGAATTTAACTGGACTAATCCTGCGACTTCACAAAAAACGACTTTATCTTACGGAAAAACCTGCTTATTCCTGCAAGAACGGCAATTACCCCCTGGGCAATGGTGCTGCCTGAACCCGGGTCGAGATAGCCGGCCGCATGGGCATCGCCCGGGAGCAGCAGCAACAAACCAACGAACACACCGGCCAGAGTCAGACTGAAACGCATTTTATGGATATTCATATTTTCCCCCATCTCAAATAAGGTTTGATAAAATTAATTTTTTGCAAAATTCATGCCGATATTTTTCTATCTGCCGCACAGCTCAAGCAGACGGGTGACAAGACGTCCCCCATCATCAATCTGTTCGTCTGCGGCCTCTCTTACCGCTGCGGTCGGGGTATTTACCCCGCCGTAGGCAATGGCATAATCCGCCAGCTCAAACATGGGGATATCATTGGCTGAATCACCTATGGCAATAATCTTCGTCTCCGGCAATTCAGAGCGCAAAGCTCGAAGCACATCTCCCTTATGGAGCACGCTGAGCAGACGGGGCACGCCGTGTTCATCCAGCTCGGCATGGGAAGCAAACACGCGGCAGCCCAGCTTATCGGTAATCGGCTTTACCCAGAGGTCGGCGTTGCCCGTGGCGATGATGCACTGCCCGGGGCGTTCCCGGATGAACCCGCCGATATATTCATCTACCTCAATGCCCTCAGCGGCCTGCCGGACTGTTTCCATCCCGACATGGCGAAGCAAATCAAACCTTTGACGAAATGATACGGCAAAGGGCGCCGTTCCATCCAACGCCTGCTGAGTAAGCCGGGCCATGTCGACATCCATACCCGCAATACGGGCAATTTCCGGCAGAAGTTCCGCCCTGGTAACGGTAGAATCCAAATCAAACACAAAAATCGCCATATCTTGTTTCTCTCTGAATAAATTAAGAAAGGCGGACTTTACCGCCTTTCGCAC
>JAFQMU010000159.1 GCA_017421085.1 Desulfovibrionaceae bacterium
CCATATGACAATGCCAGGCAGAAATTTATCGGTTGAACGCCGCAGTCTCTTTAAAATGCTTTTATTCTAAAATGTCGGTTGGCTGTTTTTCTCAATCAGCTCGATTGTTTTCAGCATCTGGGTTCCCTGCGGGCTTCCGCGGTTAATTTCCCGTTCCAGGCTGGAAATGCCTTTAATTACAGTAGTATGACTGCGGTTGAAGGCCCTGCCGATTTCAGCAAGCGTCATGTCTGTATGCTTGCGGGCCAGAAAAAAGATGGCGTTTCGAGCAGACACATAGTTGGAACGGCGGGTTTTTGAGGCTATTTCCTCCTTTTTCAACCCAAAAGCCCGGCAGACCATCCGAATGATCGAGTTGAAATCAAGCCCGCTTTCCCGGTCGGAATACTGCTCCAGAAGGCTGACCGCCAAATCAAGGCTGATTTCCCGGTTGAGCATTCTGGCCTGCAAAATCAGGTTGTGCAGGCAGCTTTCAATACGCCGCACATCGTTCTGCACATGCTCCGCCAGAAATTCAGCTACCGGATCCGGCAGACAGATATGGTGGATTCTGGCCTTCTGTTGAAAAATATTTTTGCGCGTTTCAAAGCAGGGCGGCGCAATCTGGGCAAAAAAGCCGGAACAGAAGCGCGAAGCGAGCTGCGAGTCCAGGTCGTGCAGGTCCTGCGGCATAAATGATGAGGAAAACACCACCCGGCCGCCATGATCGCGAATGCTCTTAATGGTGGAAAGCACCTCATCCTGCATTTTTTCCTTGCCCTGCAAAAACTGGATATCTTCCAGAAGAAGCACATCCACATCCCGGTAAACGGCCTTGAAGCGTTCGGTATCCCGCGCCTTGATTGCTGCAATCATTCTGGTTCCGAACTCTTCTGCGGTAAGACAGGCGACCTTGCAGCGCGAATATCCCTCATTGCGCAGGCTTGCCAGCATGGACTGCATCAGATGGGTCTTGCCCAGACCCGGGCCGGACGCAAGAAACAGGGTATTGACATCGGGCATATCCTGACTGCAAATAGACCTTGCTGCGGCATAGGCCAGCTCATTGGACGGCCCGACCACAAAACTGTCAAAAGAATATTTGTCAGGGTTGATGCTCTTTACACTGTAATTAAGCGGCAAACCGATTTGAACGGATGATTCCGCCGGCCCGGGGCGGGCGGGGGCAATGCCGATGGGTGCAGGGGCGGCAACCACTGAAGCAGGCAGCTCCAGCGGGCGTTCAGGCTTGCCGCAGACAATATTCACGGCAAGCTCACCCCCGACAGCCGAACAGGCCGCCTGCTGAATATCGCCCAGAAAGCGCTCCTTAACTTTCATGGCCACATATTCGGTTGGGGCGTAAAGCTGCAAACAAAGGTCGCCCGAGCCGGAGTCAGTGATGAACTCGGCCTGAAGCGGGGCAATCCACACCTTATAGTTGCCGGGAGTAAGGACGTTGCCCAATTGAGTTTGAATTTGCGACCACATGTTTTGCATGTGCCAGTGATACGACATCTGTTTTGATTTACCAACGGGCAAAAACCGGGGCGCCGGGTGCCTGAGCGCAGAACTTTTCCAAAGGCAATGTCTGTATAACATATTGATTTTACTGACTTTATTCTAAACGACTACCTCCTGCGCCGGGAAAGAGAAAGCGTTGGGGGTGTAGGTCAAGCTTGATGTCAAGAAGAATAACTCATCAAAGTATTTATTTTTATTCCAAAGGTTAATCTTAATATTTCTCAAAATATCTGATGTATACGCCTGATTTTAAGCAAGTAATTTCCTGCCTTGCAAACATTTGCTTTATGAACAGTCAAGAGGTTAAGGAAAATTTTTCTTTTATTTTTTTGCTTCAATCTTTTGAATTGTTGCAATATATAGACTTGCGAGGGAGATAAAAGATTTACACCTTTACCGGATGTATACGCGTTTGATGAAGACACATAAAATCAAAAGAAATTATAAGGGAAAACAGATGATTTCAGGCTTACATGCCGGGAGCTGCAATAAAGCGATTAAATAATCAGGCATGGGTATAGAAGAGTGAAAGGGACAATATGAGGATTAAGCGGGCTGTAAAACTGCGCCGGGCAGCCGGCGCATGAATCAGAAGTAGGGAAATCGTGAAAGTTCTACCGTCTGCTCCGAATAGCTCCTGACGGCAGAAGATGGGCATCTGACTGCCCGTTTACCTCAAACAATGCTCCTACCGGGAGATTGAGCACATTGGCAATAGTTTGCAAAGTTTTCAACCGACATTCGGAAATATGGCTGCTGCGGGCCCGCTGGATGGTTTGCACAGAAAGTCGGGTGCAGGCTGCCAGCAGGCGAATGGAATAACCGCGTTCCTTCATAAGCTGCATCAAATTACTTTTAATCACAGGTTTAAAGTTTTCCATATTAATACAGCAATAAAATATATTTTCATAAATGCAAGTAATTTTCAGTCAAGACAAAGTATATATAGATGATTGAAATATGTAAATAGATTATTTTACAAATTAAACGTACTATAAAATAGCCAGGGCCGTCCAGCCTTATCTGCTGGGCGGCCCCTACCGGAAGTAACCTTTGGATGTATCAGTTCAATAAACCTTTCAGCGCTCGATAGTCTGTTTTTCCTGTACCCAACACAGGCAGTTCGTCTATCTGCATCCCCCGGCGTATACTGTGCAAACCGGACAGACCTGCTTTGCGCAAAATGCTGTTTGCCTCTTCTCGGCTGATTTCAAGGGAAGAAAACAGTACTATTTCCGGATTTTCCTCATCCTTTGTTTCTACCGCGAGCAGCGGCCCCTCTACGGCTTCAGCCGCTTCCAGCCTTGAAAAATGATCCAGAAGCACGTTTTCAATCTGAGGCAGGGAAATCATTTCCCCTCCCAGCTTGATAAAGCGCTTCAGGCGTCCTCTGA
>JAFQMU010000020.1 GCA_017421085.1 Desulfovibrionaceae bacterium
ATGACACTACCGAAATCGACGGGGTGCGCATCACTTTCCCCGATGGCTGGGGGCTGATTCGCGCCTCCAATACGCAGCCGGTGCTGGTGCTGCGCTTTGAGGCGGACACAGCGGAACGGCTGGAAAAAATCCGCAGCCTGATGGAAACTCCGTTAAAGCAGTGGATAGCTGAGGCGCAAAAGTAAGCGCTGTATTCCATAAACAGCTTTGCACAGCGTTAACAGACTGCTGACCAGCCGGTTGGGATTTCGGATAAGAAGGAGTTTTCCCCTTCAGGCCGCGCTGCTCAAAGAGGTCTGAAAGTTATATCCGCGCAGAAGCGCAAGCGTGCATTGCAGTCTAAGCACAGATGGAGGGCAGCCCCGGCTGCCCTCGAATTTTAAGATTTATCAATGGATTTTTCAATTTCGCTTGTGGTACGGCCTTGTTTCTGCTTTACTGCGGCTGAGGCCACAAAGGAGAAAATATGGAGTTGGGATTTCTCAAAATCGACGATTTTCAGGGGGCATCCGCTGTTCCTGGTTTCGAGGGGCAAATTGAGCTCACCTCATTTCAATACGGGTGCAATCAGCCTACTGCCCCGGTACAGAGCTATGAGCCGATCCGACCGGGCAGAACCATGCATTACATGGTTAAATTTACCAAACACCCTGACAGCTCAAGCAGAGATTTCTGTCAGGCCCTCTGGCTGGGCAAGACCCTGGAAAAGGCCGAGCTCACCGCATGTGTTTTAAGTGACGGCCAGGTCAGGCCGTTTTTAAAAATCACTGTGGAAGACGTGGTTATCGCAGAATATAATCTGATTAACAGCGAAGGGGCTACCAAGGAAGTCATTTCCATGAATTTCAGCAGGATAACTGCGGGCTTCATAGATAAAGACGGCCGGGAATCTGCCGCCAGCCACGATTTGCAAAGCAACGAGGTCTGCCTGTTACACAGATAGCGACGGGCTGTTCACCCTCCTAAACTCCTGTGAGTGGGTATGAGTGGGTAAAGGAAGGTGAACAGCCGCTGAAACTGTCTACATCAATTCCAAAAACATTTCTGAAACGCTGCGATTCACCCCGCCGGACCTGCTCTGAATACAGAGCCGCCGCGGCTGTCAAATAAGCTGACATTCATCCGGCATTTTCATTTATATTTTTACTTCATGTATTGTAATTTAATTCACAATATTTTATTGATATTACCTGTTTGCCCAAACCAGGGCAGCTCAGGACGTATTCAAATTATCAGCCGAGTGCATTATGAACGAAAAATATCTCCCTTTTCTGGACGAAAGTCAGATTTGGTCCATTATTGAACAGGAGCAGAAGCCCGACCCGGCCCGGGTGAAGGAAATTCTGGCCAAGGCCAAGGAGGGCAAAGGGCTCGAATTAAACGAAGTTGCAGCCCTGCTGGCGCCTATCCCCGACGACTGCCTGGCAGACCTGTTTCAGGCGGCCCTCGACCTGAAAGAAAAAGTTTACGGCAAGCGCATGGTGCTGTTCGCCCCTCTGTATGTGTCCAACCTCTGCGCCAACTCGTGCGCCTACTGCGCCTTTTCGGCCCAAAATAAAGACCTGGTCCGCAAAAGCCTTTCCAGAGAAGAAATCGAAGAGGAAGTTAAAATCATTGAGCGCATGGGGCATAAACGCATTCTGGCCGTGTATGGAGAGCATCCCATGTGGGATGCCCGGGCGATTGCCGAAAGCGTGGAAACCATCTATCAGGTAAAAACCGAGCCCAGCGGAGAAATCCGCCGGGTCAATGTAAACTCCGCGCCTCTGGATGTTGACGGCTTCGCCCTGCTCAAGCAGGTGGGGATAGGCACCTACCAGTGCTTCCAGGAAACATACCACCGGGAAACCTACAGAAAGGTGCATCTTGCCGGTAAAAAGAGCGACTTCGACTGGCGGCTTTATGCCTTTCACCGGGCCAACGACGCCGATGTGGATGATGTCGGACTGGGGGTGCTGTTTGGTCTGTTTGATCACCGCTTTGAAATTCTGGCCATGCTCCGCCATGCCCAGGCGCTGGAATCCGCCTACGGAGCCGGGCCGCACACAATTTCCTTTCCAAGAATTGAACCGGCCCAGAACTCCGAGCTCTCGACCCGTCCTCCATATGCAATTCCCGATGACGTGTTCAAGCGCATCATCGCTGTGGTGCGCCTGGCCCTGCCCTACACCGGCATGATTATCAGCACCAGAGAAAAACCGGAACTGAAACGCGAGCTGCTGCGCCTCGGCATCTCCCAGTTGAGCGCGGGCTCCCGCACCTCGCCGGGCGGCTATGCGGCGGCCTTTGCCAACCGGCCCGAAGCCCAACAGTTCTGGGTGGGCGATGAACGGGAACTGCCGGAAATTATTCAGGATTTGCAGCTGGACGGCTACCTGCCCTCCTTCTGCACCAGCTGTTACCGCAAAGGGCGCACCGGCGACCACTTCATGGGATTTGCCAAAACCATGTTCATTCATAATTACTGTCAGCCCAATGCCCTGCTGACCTATTATGAATATCTGCTTGATTATGCCTCTCCGCAGGCAAAAGAAGAAGGCGCCCGCTGCATCATGGAAAATGTGCGGGCCATGCCCAATCCCCGCGACCGGGAAGTGATGATGGAACGTCTGCGCCGCATAGAAAACGGGGTGCGCGACATCTGTGTTTAAGCAAATCTGCGCCGGGGGCTGTTTTGCGGGCTCCCGACGTTATTCCGGGCATATTGCACATAAAATGCCGGTTAAAATTACTACCCGGACAAATTCAATCATGTCTGCACCGAGCAATGCCGTTTTCCTTAAAGAAAATCCTTCAGACAACCTGCCGGATGCCGGCCTCTGGAACAGGGCCTGCCGCCTGCGCCGTCAATACTGGGGCAACACGGTTTTTTTAAGGGGAATAATTGAATTATCCAATCATTGCAGGCAGAACTGCCTGTATTGCGGGCTGCGCCGCTCAAATCTGAAAATTTCACGCTACCGCCTGAGCGGCAGTCAGATCTGGAACTGCGCCATGGCTGTAAAACGCCTCGGCTTCGGCACTGTGGTTTTGCAGGCAGGGGAGGATCCCGGCGTTTCTGCGGAGGATATCGCTCAAATCGTCAAAAAGATAAAAACAGAACTCAAACTGGCAGTCACCCTTTCGCTGGGTGAATGGGAATATGAAACCTACGCCCTCTGGCGCAAGGCCGGGGCAGACCGCTATCTGCTTAAGCTGGAGACGACAGATGAAGCCCTCTATGCCCAGATGCGCCCCGGCAGAACATTAACGCAGCGTGAGCAGGCCCTGAATCAACTGAGAGATTTGGGTTATGAAGTCGGGACAGGGCTTATCTGCGCGCTGCCGGGTCAGAGTCGGGGCGCCCTGAATAAGGGGATAGAGAAAATCGCCCGCTTCCGGCCCGACATGCTTTCCATCGGCCCGTTTCAGCCCCACCCCCAGACCCCTCTTCATTCAGAGCCGGCGGGCACAGCGGCCGAGACCCTCGAAGCCATGGCCCATGCGCGTATTCTGGCCCCGTATGCCCATATCCCGGTAACAAGCGCCCTGGGCCTGCATGGCAATACCACCCGTCTGGCGGCCCTTGCCGTAGGCAATGTGCTGATGCCTTCGCTGACACCGGCGGATATCAGAGCGAGCTATTCAATTTATCCCGGGAAAAATGCGGAAGAAACAGAACCGGAACAGCGCGCCGCCCAATTCGTACAAATGCTGACTGAGAACGGATTTCAGCCCGGGCAGGGGCCGGGAGAAGCCTGGCGACTGCAAAATTCAAAAAAGGTACAGATAAAGGAATGAACGGAGAAAAAGCCTACAGGGGAGAACGCCTGCATATTGCCGTGCTTGGGCGTTGCAATACAGGAAAATCCAGCCTGCTCAACTGTATCGCCGGGCAGGAAGTGGCCATTGTCTCCCCCCAGCCCGGCACTACCGGCGACCCGGTAGCCCTGGGCTTTGAACTGCTGCCCCTGGGGCCGGTTACCTTTTACGATACAGCCGGGCTTGACGAATCTTCACCGCTCGGCCCCCTGCGTCGCAAGGCCGGTCTCAAGACGCTGGCCCGCTGTGATCTGGCGCTGCTGGTTACCGATATGGACGGAATCGGCGGAGAGGAACAGGAAATCATTCTGACTTTACAGCAGTTGAATACCCCTTTTCTGCTGGTGTTCAACAAAAGAGACCTTTGGGGAAACGACCCAAAAACCGTAAAGCTGATTGAGCAACAGACCCAGTGGTGCAGGGAACAGGGCATTGCCGCAGCAACCGCCAGCGCATGCTCTGAACAATGCGCGACCGAGCTCAAAAACGCCATTATCCGGCTGGCCCCGCCCAGCCCGGGAAAAATGCCGCTGCTGACGGATATCCTCAATCCGGGGGCGCATGTAATCATGGTCACGCCCATTGATGCCTCCGCACCGGCCGGGCGCATGATCGCCCCGCAGGTGCAGTGCCTGCGCGAACTGGTGGAAGGCGGCCGCCCTGCCCTGGTTGTGCAGCCCCAAGAGCTGCCCCGCGCCCTCAGCCTGCTGTCCGAACCGCCTGCCCTGGTGATTGCCGACTCGCAGGCGGTGTTGGAGGTAAATGAAATTTTGCCGGGGCAAATCCCCCTTACCACCTTTTCAATTATCTTTGCCCGCCGCAAGGGCGATTTCAACCTGATGCTGGACGGCGCAAGGCAGATAGCAAAGCTTACCCCGCATTCAAAAATCCTGATTGCCGAGGCCTGCGCCCACCATGTGCAGGATGACGACATCGCACGGGTAAAAATTCCCCGCCTGCTGCAAAAAACGCTGGGGTTCAGACCGGAAATTTCCTTCTGCGCCGGCGCGGATTTTCCCGACAATCCGACTGACTATTCACTGGTGATTCATTGCGGGGCCTGCATGCTCAACCCGGGAGAAATGAAGCGACGCCTGCGCATCTGCGCGGCGGCCGGGGTTGCGGTTACCAACTTCGGCATGACCATATCATTTGCCCAGGGCCTGCTGGAGCGGGTGACTGAGCCGTTATTGCGGTAGCTCCGCTGCAGAATTCATTCATCAGGAACCTGCCCTGAACAGAGGAGTCGGCCGGTTTTATCTTTGTTTCCTCCGCCTCTTCTGCCAGGCATAGAAAACTTCCTTTTCATTTGTTTGCAGACTGCGGGCGTTTCACTCCGGCGCCAATACGGTTTGTTACTCAAGACTTGCGTGCCTGCCCCGCCAATGATATTTTAGAAATTGTCTCAAATCTTTTTTAAGTTGGTCATCAATGAGCAAGCTGTTTATCAATGCCCCCCTGCCCGGACTTTCCGAAGCCCCCGAAGAGCTGCGCGGTCAGCTTGAACGGATAATCTTTCATAATGAAGAAAACGGCTATACTGTGTTCCGATTCAAGGCCGAGGGGAAGCTTGATTTGCTCTCCGTGGTGGGGCACATGACCGAGCCTCAGCCGGGATGCAGCCTGCGCATCTGGGGCAGCTGGGAAAATAATCCCCGCTGGGGAATGCAGTTCAAAATGGATGGATTTGAGCAGGAAATGCCCAACACTTTGGACGGCATTTTTCAATATCTCTCCTCCGGGCTGATTAAGGGCATCGGCCCGAGCCTGGCCCGGCGGATTGTCGATAAATTCGGCGCAGCCACCTTTGAAATCATGGATAATGAGATTGAGCGCCTGCGCGAGGTGCAGGGCATAGGCAGCAAAAACTTCAAAAAAATTTCCGAAACCTGGAAGACGCAACGCGGCATCAAGGAACTGATGCTTTTCCTGCAACCTCACGACATTTCCACCGCCTATGCTGTGCGTATCTACAAATTTTACGGGCAGGCTGCCCTTGAAGTGGTAAAGGAAAATCCCTACCGCCTGTCCATGGATATCCCCGGCATCGGTTTCATTACCGCCGACATGATTGCTCAGAAGCTCGGTTTTGAGCTGGAAAATGACTTACGCGCTGAAGCCGGGGTGCTTTACAGCCTGAATAACCTAGGCAAAGACGGGCATGTGTGTTACCCCCGCGAAGAGCTGTGCGAGCTGTGTGAAAAGAAGCTGGGCATCCCGGCGGAGCTGGCCGACCGTGCCATTGACCGGCTGGAAGAAGAAGAGCGTCTGGTTTGTGAACAGATGCACCCTTCGCCTCTTGTTCCGGCAGAAAAACCGGAAGAATGCTTGCCGGAAGCCACCGAATCATATGTCTATCTGCGGCGGCAATATTATTATGAATCATCCATTGCCCATTATCTTGGCAGGCTTATGCTCTCCCCCAAATCCGTGCGCCTGGGCGACAGCGAGGAGGCCCTTGCGGAAGTAAAAAAAAGCATCGACATAGAGCTTGCCCCTGAGCAGGAAGAAGCGGTGCTCATGGCTGCGCGCAGCAAGGTGCTGGTAATCACCGGCGGCCCGGGTACAGGCAAAACTACCATTATCAACGCCATCATCAAGCTTTTCCAGGCCCGTTCCGCACGGGTGATGGCCGCCGCCCCCACAGGGCGGGCTGCCAAGCGCCTGTCCGAAACCAGCAATCTGGAGGCAAAAACCATTCACCGCCTGCTTGAGTTCAGCCCTCAGGAAGAAGGCTTCGCCCGCAATGAAGATATGCCCCTGACCTGCTCTCTGCTGGTCATCGACGAGGCGTCCATGCTTGATATCCAGCTCACCTGCCATCTGCTGAAAGCGGTTCCCCTTGGGGCAACCTTCATTCTGGTGGGCGATGTAAATCAGCTGCCCTCAGTGGGCCCGGGCAATGTGCTTAAAGATATCATCAACTCCGGGGTTGTGCCGGTGGTTGAGCTTACCCAGGTGTTCCGGCAGGCGGAGCAGAGCGAAATCATCATGAACGCCCACCTCATAAACCACGGGCAGATGCCTGAACTGCGCCCGCCTGAAACCGGGCTGTCCGATTTTTACTTCATCACCCAGGAAGAACCGGAAGCTGCGGTGGATATGATTGTCAGCCTGGTGCGCGAGCATATACCCCGCCGTTTCCGGCTTGACCCGGTGGAGGATATTCAGGTGCTCTCGCCCATGAACAAAGGGCACGCCGGAGCCGTTAACCTGAACACCCGCCTGCAGGAGCTGCTTAACAACGGAGGCGGACGCATTCCCCATTTGCAGCGGGGGGAAAGAATGTTCCGCCTTAACGACAAGGTCATGCAGATCCGCAACAATTATGAAAAAGATGTGTTTAACGGCGATATCGGCAGAATTTGCGTGCTGGATACGGAAGAGCGCGAACTGACCGTGCGTTATGACGACCGAAACGTCATCTACGATTTTGACGAGCTGGACGAGCTGGTTCCGGCCTATGCCATTTCAATCCATAAATCGCAGGGTTCGGAATATCCGGCAGTGGTCATTCCCGTGCTCACTCAGCACTATGTAATGCTGCAACGCAATCTGATTTACACCGCAGTAACCAGAGGACGGCGGCTGGTAGTGCTGGTGGGGTCAAGACAGGCCCTGGCCATGGCCATAAGAAACAATCAAACTCAGAAACGTCACACCTGGCTCGCGCAGCGGCTGGCCGGGCTGCTCCCGGCCCTGAACCCGGAGCAGGCATAGGCTGTACAATCTAAACCTGGAGATTAAGCGTATGAAAAACAGATACTTCTGGGGGAAGGCGGGCGGCATTCTGCTGCTGCTTCTCCTGCTTGGGGCCTGCGGCGGCAAAGAGGTTTCCTGGTATGGCCCGGTTGCCGACCTGGGTAAATTCCCCCAGAATCTTGAGGCTTACATTCAGGAAGACGAAAGCGACAAACCGCTGCTGAACGCTGCGGAGCAGACAAAGGAAGCTGAACGCTATAAACGCCTGTTTTTCAAACCATGGCGGCAGGATAAAAGTACATTTCCTCCCAAAGAAGCGGCATGGGCCCCCAAACATTATAAGGGAAAGAAAAGCTGGACTGCCGATGGCGAACGCCTCGGCAAAGAGGTATGGGATAAAATAACCGCCAATGCGGATATCCAAAAATTTCCCAGCCTTGCCTGCAAGGGAATTTTGCTCGAAAATGCGCCGCTCCGGGCTCTGCCCACATATACTCCATATTACCGCAACCCCAGTATGCCGGGGCAGGGGTATCCCTTTGATCACCTGGCCTTTGTCGGGCTCTGGACAGGAACGCCCGTATTTGTAAGCCATATCTCGCAGGACAGGGAGTGGCTGTTTTGTGAAACCGCTCTGCTCTCCGGCTGGGTGCCTGCCCGCTCAGTAGCCCCGGTGAGCGACGAATTCGCCGCCCGCTGGCAGGCGCTTCCCCTGACTGCTCTGATCAAAGACAAGGTTCCGCCCTGCTCTGAAGAAGAGGAAGGGGAAATCAACTCCCGCGATTTGCGGGTAGGCACGCTGCTCCCCCGGCTTGGCGAGATGGTTCTGCTGCCTGAGCTTGCTGAAGAAACGGAAGACGCCCAGGCAATCTGGGCTGCCTACGCTGCCGATGCCCAAAACGGCGGGCGCCCAGCCCGACTGGCGAAATGGCGGGCTCTTTCTCTGCCGGAAGGAACTGCAGCAAGCTTCCCCCTGCCTTTTACGGCAGGAAATATGGCCGCCGTAGGCAATGAAATGCTTGGCGAAAGCTATGGTTGGGGCGGAATTGACTATTTGCGCGACTGCTCGTCTCTCATGCACGACTTATTCGCCGTTTTCGGCATCTGGCTGCCTCGCAACTCCAGCCAGCAGCTGAAGGAGGGCAAGGTGCACAATATCTCCGGCGTGGCTGTGCAGGGCAGAAACAAACGCCTCAACTCTCTGGGCGTCCCCTTCCGCACGCTGGTGGGAATGCCCGGCCATGTGATGCTCTACATTGGCGAACATCAGGGCAGGGCCATGGTTTATCACGATATCTGGGGAGCCAGAACCCTTCTGGAAGACGGGCAGCAGGGCAGGCTGATTATCGGGCAGGTGGCGATAACCTCTCTGGAGCCGGGAATAGAGCATGAAGAAGTAAGACGAGCCGGCACCCTGCTCAAGAGGATTAAAAGTTTCAACATAATTCCCTGAGTTGGAATTGATTTGTTGCGCCCAATACAAAAATAAACAAGCTTCTGATAAGGCGCCGATAATGCCTCGAAAAACTCAAATGCCGGAAGAGCTTTCCGCACATGGTTTTACCCTGCTGATTACCCGAAAGCCCATTCGGCATGTATATCTTCGCATCTGCTCCAAAAGCGGCAGAGTAAAAATAAGCGCGCCCCTCAGAGCCTCAAAGGCAGCCATTCTGGACATTGTAGCCCGGAAGGCCGACTGGCTGCACAGGCACTGCGCCCTGCATGAACAGCGCAGGGAAAAGCAGCGCCTTTATTGCAATGGAGAGCGCCACCTGTTTTTAGGACAGGAATATTCTCTGAAAATTTGCTCCAAAACCGGGCCCGGATATGCAAAGCTGGGGACAGGAGGAGAAATAGAGCTGCACTCCCCGCCCGGGGCGAATCCTGCCTATTTACAAAACTTGCTGTGGCGCTGGTATCGCAATGAACTGCTCAAGCTGGCCGAAACGCTGCGCCTGCAATGGCAGGAAAAAATGGGCGTTTGCGCGGCGGAACTGCGGGTGCGCAAAATGCGCACCCGCTGGGGATCATGCAATACCATCAAAAAACGAATCTGGCTCAATCTGGAGCTGGCCAAAAAAGACCCGGCCTGCATCGAATATGTGCTGGTGCATGAGCTGGCCCACCTGATTGAGCGCGGTCACGGCAAGGCCTTCTGGGCTGTGGTTGAGAGCCACCTGCCGCACTGGCGCAGCCTGCGCGCGAAACTGAACGCAACGCCGCCGCAGTGAACCGGGCGCTCAGGCGTAAAAATTCACTTTCTTCAAAATCTAAGACATTTTTGCAATAAAGTCACTTTTTTAGCCGCAAAACCTTCCTGTTATCACCCCTTTGCCGTGTTCCTCACTAATGTTGCAAAGATGCTTTCACTCAACCGGAAGACAGGTCAAAAAAGGGGAAAATCACAGCGTCTGTAATTTTCCCCTCTGGCGTTATACTTCAAACAGCATTTCCAGGTCTTCGCGGGTAAGGGTCTTGAAAGTGTCCTGCCCGGGAATAATCGCATCGGCAACGCCCTTTTTCATATTTTGCAGGTGAAGAATTTTTTCTTCTACCGTGTTCTGACAAATCAACTTGTAAGAGAACACCTGCTTGGTCTGCCCGATGCGGTGGGTGCGGTCTGTGGCCTGACTTTCAACCGCCGGGTTCCACCATGGATCATAGTGAATTACATAGTCGGCCGAGGTCAGATTAATGCCGGTTCCGCCGGCCTTGAGAGAGATAAGGAAAATCGGAATATCCGGGCTGTTGTTGAACCGGTCTACCTGATCAAAGCGGTCTTTGCTGGCCCCGTCCAGGTAGCAGTAAGGTATTTCAGTAATATTCAGCCAGGAGCGGATAATCTGCAACATCTGCACAAACTGGGAAAAGACCAGCACCTTGTGCCCTTCTTCCACAATATCGGTAATCATGTCCTTGAAGGCGTCAAACTTGCCTGAAGGCAGACTGGTGGAAAAGCCGGGCATATCCAGCTTGAGCAGGCGGGGGTGGCAGCATATCTGCCGCAGTTTGAGCAGGGCGTCCAGAATGGAAATCTGACTTTTGGCAATGCCTTTTGCCTCCACATCCGAGAGCACCTGGTCGCGCAGCTTGTGCGCCAGAGCGGCATAAAGCTCAGCCTGTTCATCTACCAGCCCGCAATACTGTACTGTTTCCACCTTGGGCGGCAGGTCGCTTGCCACTTCAGCCTTGGTGCGCCGCAGGATGAAAGGCTTTACCCGTGAACGCAGATAATTCAGAGTATCCACATCGCCATCCTGAATGGGCTTTGAAACGCCGCGCTGGAAGGCATGCTGCGAGCCAAGAAATCCTGGCATCAGGAACTCAAACAGCGACCAGAGCTCAAACAGGTTATTCTCGATGGGCGTGCCCGACAGACAGAGCCGCATTTTCGACTGAATCCTGCGCACGCTGCGGGCGGTAATTGTGTTGGGGTTCTTGATGTTCTGGGCTTCATCAAGAATCAGACAATTAAACTCGTATTTTTCCAGCTCTTCCATGTCCCGGCGCAGCAGGGCATAAGTGGTGATTACCAAATCAGAATCGGCAATCTGTCGGAACATCCCTTCCCTGTTTGTGCCGTAAATGGTCAGCAGGCGCAGCGAAGGCACAAACTTGGCTGCTTCGCGCTCCCAGTTGGGCAGCACTGACGTAGGCACCACAATCAGATTTGGGCCGGTTTCTCCCTGCTCTTTCATATATTGCAGGAAAGAAAGGGTCTGCACTGTTTTTCCGAGACCCATCTCATCGGCGAGAATGCCTCCGAAGCCGTATTCTCTCAGAAAATTGAGATAGGACAGCCCCTGCTTCTGATAACCCCGCAATGAAGCATGAAGCCCCTCAGGCTCATCAAGCTGTTTGATTTTATCAAAAGAATGCAGCTTCATGCGCAGGGTGTCCCAGAACGAGTCGGTGGTTACCTCGGGGATATCCTCCAGAAGACTGTCAAGCACCGGCGCCTCAAACTGCTGGAACTGCTGCCGGGGAGGGGCGGCGGGGTCAAGCCCCAGGGCCTCAAGCTTGGCGCTGATGCGCTTGAGCCATGACTCAGGCAGAGAAGTGTAGGAGCCGTCTTTGAGCTGGACATAGCGCTTGTTTGAAGTCCAGGCTTCCCAGAGCCTGTCGAGAGAAACCGACTGACCGTCATATTCCACATGCACTTCAAAATTAAACCACTTTTCTTTTTCGTTGCTTTCCACTTCTGCGCTGATTACCGGCTGAGCCACTCTCACCCGGTAACGGGTGAGGCTTTGCTCCCCGAATACCCGGTACTGCTTGACCAGTTGCGGATAAGCATCCAGCAGAAAAGTAATGGCCTCTTCAGGTTCGAGAAACCAGATGCGGTTAGTGCGCGGCTGAAAATCCATTTCCAGCAGCATGTTCATCAGGGCCGCTTCCTCTTCCTGATTGCGGCGCAGCATAAAGGTTTTGCCCTCAAAATTAATGCTGCCGGTCTGGAATTCAGAGCTTGGCCCGGGGAGCGCAAACTCCCCGAACTCGGTTTCATAGATATTCTCAATCTCAAGGGTAAGCAGGCTGCCTTCCTCATCGAGGAAAAGTTTGGGGTTATACCTTGCTTCCACAAACATGGGTTTTATCTGATTGAGAAATTCTTCTTCCCCATACAGGGCCGAGCTGGGAATTTTTGACCACACCCGGTCGAGAAATTCGGGAATTTCATCTTTGGGCACCACGGGAGGGCTGCTGATAAGCGTGTGGGCAAACTGCGACGAAAGCGGAGTGTGCACCGGCTGAATGCGCTTGTTGCGACAGACCCAGAGGGGCAGCTGACCATGGAAGGTAACATCGTCCTGAGTAATGGACAGGGGAGGCTTACCCTCGGTGTGCATCAGCACATCAAAGGTGAGCTCGTCATTCTCAAACTGAGGGCGGATTTTCAGGTGCATCGGCCGGTTGTAGATGCGGCAGGGGTGATCGCTGTCCTTCCAGAACAGATAATATTCGTTGCGCACAGACCAGAACAGCCATGAGGCCAGGCCCGTGGGCACATCTATCCGGTGCCCGGCAAAGCCAAGCTCACCCGCAATATGTTTGCCCACCTGAGCCAGACCGGGTGAAAGCTCACACCACTCAGGATTATCGATAATTTGCTGAAGGGTTATCTCGTTATGCACGCTGGACAGGCCCGACTTATTCTGACGGGCCCGGAAAAATGCGAGCTGCATTCTCCCCGGTTCAGGATAAAACCGCAACACCAGATAGTGCTTGCCCACCTCAGGCTCAATTTCATTGGCAAAGAAACTTCTGAATGTCTGACGCCAGTCGGCGAAGGGGCGCAGCGCCGGGATGGTTGCTTCCTCATCCTGTCCGCCGGCCAGAGAGGCCAGGAACTTCAGAGAGGCCGCCCCCACATGCTTGCAGATTCCTGAAAATGAGTCGGGGCAGTTACACAGAAAATTTACGCTCTCATCAGCCAGATTTATGGTCAGCCTGGGGGTGTATATCTGAAAGTCATCCCCGTCAACACTGGCCTCAACGTCCCAATAGCCTTCGCTCTGGTTCAGACTGACCTTTTGCACACAGCCTTCATCAAGCACCATCCGTGAAATATCGAGGATATATTCAGGAATTACCCCATTTATAAAATTATTTAAAATTTCTCGAGCCAGTTGCTCGTGATTCTTTGCCATATCAAACTCGTAATAAACAATCCCTAGACAACCGCCGCCTGCCGCGACCTCAGTCGCACTCAGCGGGCAATTCAAAACCGTCAAAGCAGCGCTGCATATGCGCCCGGGCAGTATGAGCCCAAACCTGTTACATTATACAATTGCTGCCAAGCCATGATATATACTTCAGTTTTTATTGTATTTCAATTATGTTAAGAAGAAAGATTGGCTCACGCTGATGAGGCAAAGGTCTTCCCAGCTGAAATTCAGCCTGTAAAACATGACAAACAGAGTTTTTTATGCATAATTTCCAAAAAATAATAAGTTTTGCGGCATCTGTATTTTTGATATTTTTTTATGGCTGGCTCTGCTTTTCCGGGCAGGCGCACGCCGCAGCGGACAAACAGGACAGGCCGGAATATGGCGGACGCCTGATTCTGGGCTCCATCGGCGAGCCGTCCAACCTGATACCCTATCTGAGTTCCGATGCCCCTTCCCACGAGGCGGCCTCATATCTTTATGTCGCCCCGCTGAAATATGACAGGGATTTAAATGTCGTTCCCTGGGCGGCCGAAAGCTACAGCGTGGAACAAAACGGCTGCAAGCTCTCGTTCAAGCTCCGTGAAAACATTTTCTGGCAGGACGGGGTGCAGCTTACTGCCGATGACGTGGAGTTCACCTATAAACTGATGATTGCCGATACAACTCCCACCGCCTATGCAGAAGACTTTCTCATGGTGAAGGAGTTTAAAAAGACCGGTCCGTATTCTTTTGAAGTTTACTATGCCGAACCCTACGCCAGGGCTCTTTCCACCTGGATGGGGGCGATTCTGCCCAGACACGCCCTTGAGGGGGAAGATCTGCTCAATACAGGCTTTATTCGCGAACCGTTAAGCTGCGGCACTTATCTGCTTTCTGACTGGGTCCCCGGCTCGCGCCTGGAGTTTGCCTCAAACCCGGACTATTTTGAGGGGCAGCCCTATATCAGCCGGATAATCTCAAGAATTATCCCCGACACCTCCACCATGTTTCTTGAGCTGAAAGCCGGCAAACTGGACATGATGAGCCTCTCCCCCCACCAATACACCCGACAGACCAGCGGGAAAAAGTGGGACAGCGATTACAGAAAATATAAATATCTCGCTTTTGCCTACACTTATATGGGCTATAACCTGAAAAATCCGCTGTTCGCCGATGTACGGGTGCGTCAGGCCCTTGCCCATGCCATTGACAAAAAAGGCATTGTGCACGGGGTGCTGATGGGCCTCGGCGAAACCACAATCGGCCCGTATAAGCCCGGAACCTGGGCCTATAACAACGAAATACATGACTACCCCTATAATCCCGCCCTGGCTGCGGAACTGCTGGCTCAGGCGGGATGGTCGCAAAAAAACAGCGACGGCATTCTGATAAAAGACGGCAAGCCCTTTTCCTTTACCCTGATGACCAATCAGGGCAACGAGCAGCGCATAAAAATAGCGACCATCATTCAGAACCAGCTGGCTGAACTGGGCATTGAGGTGCGCATCCGCACGGTGGAATGGGCGGCGTTTATTGAAAAGTTCATCAATCCCCGCAACTTTGACGCCATTATCATGGGCTGGACCATCACTCAGGACCCGGATAACTATGACGTCTGGCATTCCTCAAAATATGAGGGGGCAGGCCTCAATTTCATCGGATATGCCAACCCGGAAGTCGACAAACTGCTTTCTGAAGGCAGACATCTGCTCAACCCTGAAGAACGAAAGCCCATTTACTGGCGCATTCAGGAAATTTTACATCAGGAGCAGCCTTACCTCTTCCTCTTTGTGCCTTATTCTTTGCCCATAATCCGCTCTGATGTGATGGGCGTTGAACCGGCCCCGGCGGGCATCAGCTATAACTCGGACAGGTGGTGGATAAAAGGCGCTCATAAAGAACAGGGCGATTCCAGAGCAAGGATGACCGATTAGTTTTAATTCCTGTAGTACAGTGTCGCCTGGACGCTGCATATGCGGATTTATGTTTGCTGTAACAGCCTCAGGATTCTTTCCTTCAAGACGTGAGTACGGAAAAGAATATGGATGAAACTCAAAATCGGATTGGAATATCTGGTCGGAACGTTATTCAACCCCTAAAGCCTTCTGCAAGAACATCCTGGAATAAATCCGCCGCTGTAGTCGGATATGTTGCGGAAAAGATATGCGGGCGCCCCTGCAAATCCGTTCAGGAGGCAAATATCAGCCTTTTGCGCAAGCTCGCGGGAGAAAGGAAGAATTACTCCAGAGGCATCTCCGTTGCCTGCGGCACGGGCAGGAAAGAGATGCTCCTGCTTGAAAGCGGGCTGGTGGAGCATTTTGATTGCTGGGAGTTATCGGAAACAGCCATTACCGCAGGAAAAGAAGAAGCAAAAAAGCGGGGGCTGGAAGAGCGAATAAGCTTCCATTATGGAGATGTCTTCTCCAAAGATGTTTCCTCCGGCAAATTCGATTTGGTTTACTGGGACAACGCCATGCACCATATGTTTGATACCGGGCAGGCCATGCGCTGGAGCCGGGATGCGCTGGCCGACAGCGGCGTTTTCTACATGTATGATTATGTGGGCCCAACCAGATTTCAATGGCGCGATGAGCAGATGGAGATTGTTAAAAATGTTCTGGAAAGCTGGATGACAAATATTTTCTGATTCCCGGCAGCGAATATATGTGGAAAAAGGCGCCCACAGATCTACCCTTGAGGAAATGCTTCAGGCCGACCCCAGCGAAGCAGCTGATTCCGAGAACATTCTTCCGGCCTTTCGGGAACATTTTGGAAACGGAACGATCATACCGCTGGGCGGCCTGATTTATGTCCTGGGTCTGGACGGCATCATCATTAATATAGCCGATGACTCAATCCTGTTGAAAAAGCTGCCGAGCATAGATAACCTGCTGTCCAAAAAGGGGCATAACTATTTTGCTGTTGCCTATGCAGTGAAATAGAGAATGTTAAGGCCTTTTCCGGACTGCCCCCGGGCCTCAGCGCTCCGTCCAGACGGCCCTGCCGTTTTTCACCCGCAGCAGAGCGAGGGGGAGAGAACGGTAATAAAGGCCGATCCAGGCGCGGCCGGGCAGGTTTACAGCCAGACTCTGCCCGGAAAGAAGCCGATGGACAGGGGCGATATCTTCCACATCAAGCCCCGGACCTGTTCCGGCAGGAACCAGCAGCGAACGCATTCTGGGCAGGGGAAGAACAGCGCCCCGCGCCAGCTTCCCGACAAATGCCCCCTGCACAGGAAAAGCGGGCGGATTTTCAATTATCCGCTCCGGCAGAAACATGACATTGTCGCGGTATTCAAGCAGCCCTCCCGGAGGCAGGAGCGAAGAGTCGGTCAGCTCGCTGTCCAGGGCCGAGCGGGCAAGCATCGAACCATGCTCCCACTCCCTGGGGGCTGAAGGCAGAGAGGGCAGATCAGGGCGGGGGCCTTCGCTTCTTCTGAATTTGACCATAAAGAATCCCTGCCCCTCCCCTCTGCCGGGGGCAATGCTGACCGCCCCCCCGCTTAAGGCAAGGGATGTTTCAAAGCCGGGCGGGGCCTGTAGAGACAGCTGTTCCAGGGGGAGATTATCCAGAGCCCATGCCAGCTGTTCTTCATTTTCCTCCGGGTTGGTCGTGCAGGTGGAGTAAACCAGTTCTCCACCCGGCTTGAGCAGATATGCGGCCCGGGCCAGCAGGAGCTGCTGCAAACCGACCAGCGTTCTGGTTTTGCTCCCGCTCCACAGGGCCATTACCTGGGGATTTTTTTCCGCAGTCCCCCAGCCGCTGCAAGGCGGGTCAAGCAGAATGCGGGAGCAGCTCTCCGGCGGCAGCGGAATTTCCTGCCCCGGAAATTTGCAGGTAACAGCCTGCACAAAATTTTGCCGGCTTAAATTCGCCCGCAGGGTGCCCAGACGGGTTGGATTGGGTTCATTGGCAAGCGCTGCCCCTTCGGGCCCGACAAGCTGTGCAAGAAGTCCGGTTTTGCTGCCGGGGCTGGCGCACATATCCAGCACAAAATCCCCCGGCTCCGGCCGCAGAAGCAACGGAGGCAGCATTGAAGAACGATCCTGAATATAAACCAGACCAAAAAAGGCGGCCAGACTTCTCCCCAGGGGAAACGGCTCGGCAAGCAGATGAAAGGCGGCCGGGCTGAACGGCTCAGGGGCAAATTCAAATCCCTCAGCCCGCAACAGGGCCTCAACTGCGGGGCGCTCAGCCTCCCCTGCATTTATCCGGAAAGAGCGAAGCCCGGCTTCTTTTGCACAGTTGGTGTTTGTTATGTCCATCACCTGCATTTAGCCAAGGCAGGCAGACTATGCAAGCAATAAATGCAGAACCGGGCTGAAACGTCCCCCGGCAGGGCGCCCGCAAATCAGCGGAAAGACTTGCTAAAAAATCGGGTTACATTCAGAAAAATATAGTGTAAAAGAATGTGGCCCGCTTCGCCACGGGCAGGACGTTGCAAATAACAGCGCTGCGCCGCAGGCTGCCAAGGAGTAAAAAATGAATAAAATTTTAAAAGTCCTTACTTTGACCGCGCTGATTCTATGCGCCTGTTCAGCCCATGCCTGGGCTGCGGTCAAAACCTACGCGGTCATGCCGTTTAATATCGACTCAATTGAGCAGTACAGATATATGGGCGTGTCTGTTCCGCAAATGATTTCTTCACGCCTGTATTCCAAAGGCAATTTTCATCCCATAGCCAAGACCACTCTGGCCGGGCAGTCTGCCGCCGGCAATGAGTCCGCTGCGGCCCAGGCCCAGAGCTCAATGAACGCGGACTATGTAATCTGGGGCGATATGGTGATTGTTGAACAGGATGTCAACATGAACATTTACGCCCGCGGCAGAGAAGGGAGCGTGTGGTCGCGCTCCATCCGCACCAAAGTGCATTCTCTGCAACCATCGGTGCAGGAAGTGTCCTCCATTATCAGCCGAGAGGTTTTTGGCTTTACCCCTGCATATGGAGCAGGCGTTACCGCTGTCTCCTCCCAGCAGAAGCCAAAAGAGGTTTCTCCCCAGATGAACCCGGATCTGGTGATGAATGAAGACGGAGTGCGCGATGTGTACTTAAACCCCAATATCCGCTATGCGGGCAACACGGATGACAGCGGCACCCTGCGCACCCCCACCCTTCCCTTCCCCTCGGTGGACTTTGAGGTATTTGATCTGGACGGCGACGGGCGCAATGAAATTGTGGTGCTGGAAGAGCACGCCATCGGGGTTTACCGTTTTGAAAACAATCAGATGAAGGAGCTGGCCAGAGAAAAAATCCGCCTGATGGACAACCTGCTCAGCGTGCGCGTATATAATGACGGCACAGCCAAGCCCAAAATCATCATCAACGCGCAGGATGACCGCGAGGCGGCAAACACCTACGTTTACACCTTCAGCGGGGGCAAGCTCAAGCAGGAAGCAAAGAATATCAAATATTACATGAACGTAGTCAAAATTCCCCATCAGAACCGCAGCGTTCTGGTCGGCCAGTCGGGCGATGTGCAGCGGGTGTTCAAAGGGGGAATATATGAAATGATAGCTGCCGGAAATACTTATGTTGAAGGCACAAGAATGGATATGCCGGAAAAGGTGAACGCCCTCAACTTTACCTGGATCCCTGACCGGGAAGCGGTGGAGCTGCTGATTACCCTTACTCCTGACGAACGTCTGCGCGTATTCGGAAAAGGCGGAAACCGCATTTTTGAAACTGAAGATAAATATTCCGGCAGTTATGTGGGCATTGAACAGACCGCCCAGATTAAGGGAATGGGACACGACAGAAACTATATTCCAGACAAATACTTTATCCCGCAGCGGATGCTGGTAGCCGACCTGGAGGGGCGGGGTGAATACACCATTCTGATTAACAAGCCCATCTCAACCGCAGCCCAGGTTTTTGAACGCTACCGCTTCTTCCCGCAGGGTGAAATTCATGCCCTGTACTGGGACGGCATTGGGCTTAACCTTAAATGGAAGACCCGCCGGATTCGCGGCTCAGTGACCAACATTTCCCTTGCCGACTTCAATAATGACGGCATTCTTGACCTGGTGGTCGGGCTGAACACCCACCCCGGCGCGGTGGGAATAAGCCAGCGTAAAACCATGCTCATGGCCTACCCCCTTGACCTGAACATGGCCGATCCGAATACGCCGCCTGACGCCTCGGAGTTTATTCACAATTAATGGAAATACCCCACAATCAGAAGGGGCGGCCGTTAACGGCCGCCCCTTCTGATTGTGGGGTATTTCCATTAATTGTGAATAAACTCCGAGGCGTCAGGCGGCGTA
>JAFQMU010000160.1 GCA_017421085.1 Desulfovibrionaceae bacterium
ATACGCGGGTTTACAAGGTAAATGACAGATGATTCAGCCTGTCGGCTGCTGGGCATCAGCCGGGGCAGTATCGCAATAGTATGACAGGGGAGGGGGCGCAGCGGCTGTTCAGTTATCTTCCAACAGCTGCGGCCGCAATTTTCAATTTTAATTCCGCAATTTTCTTTTTGTATTTTTCCGCTTGTTTCCATGCGGGCAATCATATGCAATTTTGGCTCTGTATCTACCTTTCCGGGATATTTGCAACAAATAATTTGATTTGAATCCTACAGCTCATTCGACTTATTTTTATTTTAACCCTTGACCTTAAGGCTGGAATAGGGCATTCAATATGGTGCCACGCCGCATTTGCTGAGGGTTGTTGCCTCATGGTTTTTTGCGGAATATTTAATATAGTGAGGTCTTATTTCATGCCTAAGTCTATCTATGTGGGCAATTTGCCCTGGTCTGCTACTGAAGAACAGGTTCAAAGCCTTTTTCAGCCTTATGGAAATGTTCTTTCCGTAAAACTTATCTCCGACCGCGAAACAGGCAGAGCCAGAGGTTTCGGTTTTGTTGAAATGGATGATCCTGAGGCGGCAGCCGCCATTGAAGCTTTGGATAATTCTTCTTTTGGAGGCAGAACCCTGCGGGTGAATGAAGCGCGTCCGAAAGAACCCAAGGCTCCCCGTTTTTAACTCATTTCAACTCTTTGCAGCCAAATACCGGTAATTTTACAGGCGAATACGCCAACTATGAAAGATGACCCGGCTGTTTCAGCTTAACCGCCGCATTCAGATAAGGCTGCTTCTGTTTTTCAGATTTGAAAAGCCCCGCAAGCGGGGCTTTTCACTTTACAGTGAAGAAGTGAGCTTTCTTTATCAGCGCCAACAGTTTAAGCGCCGGAGTTTTGTGGAAAGTCAGACTGAGCGGCTGTCAAAATCGCTAAAGGCAGGAAAACTCCTTTTCACCAGGCTGAAATCGCTTTAAAAACAAAGATTTTACTGTAAAAATTGATAATTCGCTTGCATTGAATCGGAAAAGGAAGTATTAAGCGCGGGCGTAAGTGGAAATTACTCTATCTTTATTGCTGCAGGCCCTAGGCAAGCTTCCGCTTTAATGCTAAGTTAGTTCAGATATTAAGGAAGCCTCGTCAGTAAGATGAGTTTCAACCCCAATATTCCGGTGGCATTTTCTCCATCGGTTTTCCTGCGACAGCACAGGAGGTTTATTAAATGATGTTAAATCCCAAAGACTGCATTTTATACAGCGGGGGCGCTACCGGCGCTGAGGCTTTTTTTGGCGCTACTGCGGAGAATTATGGAGTTCAGGAAGTAAATTACAGCTTTGATGGCCATCAGGAAGAGCGTACCAGAGGCATCAGGGTGCTTACCTCTGAAGAGCTGGCCCTGAAAGACGTAAGCCTGGCTTATGTATCCCGCTTGATGAGCCGGGAATATACCCGTGCCCCTCTGTTCAGAAAGGTGCTGCAATCAATTTGCTGGCAGGTTTCCAGCGGGGAAGAAATTTTTGTAATCGGCAGCATTCAGGAAGACGGTACCGTAAAAGGCGGTACCGGTTGGGGCGCCGAGTTTGCCAAAATCTGCAACAAGCCTCTGTTTGTGTTCGACCAGGAAAAGGGCGTATGGTATGCTTGGATGGAAAGCGAATGGGTAGAAGCCGGTCAGCCTCAGATTTCTACCCGTCACTTTACCGGTACTGGAACCCGCTTTATTAATGATGCAGGCAAGGCGGCCATTGAAGATTTGTTTGCCAGAAGTTTCGGGCGTTAAATTACCGCGCCTGTGGAAAACGCCAGTCGGACTTTTGCCCCGGTCTTGCTGTTTGAAATATACTTGTTTAAATCAGCTCCAAA
>JAFQMU010000161.1 GCA_017421085.1 Desulfovibrionaceae bacterium
GCCATCGGGCAGGGTAATTTCAATGATGCCGCTGCCGTCAAGCTCGGCTCTGGCCGGGTCAAGGCTGAATTCAAAGAGCACGGGTTCATCCGGAGCCCTTCTGCCTGCGGTCTGGAAGTTCACCTCAATGCCGGCATGGCCGCTTTCCATGCCATGCACCGGTTCAATGGAAGCGATATAGCCGTTGATGTGCTCAGCTACACTTACAGTTCCGGCTGCCTCAGCAGGATGAATTGAGGTTTCGCTGCCTTCAGTCTTCACCAGTTCCACTTTGAATGCTTCGCCGACTTCGCTGCGGGCATCATCTCTGGGTGTAATGCTAAAGCTGCCCATGGCGGCGCCGCGGGGCATGGTTACTACAACTTCATAGCCGCTGACTGCGCCCGCGCCGTCAGTAACCGGGCGCAGCTCAAGGCCGGGATGCGGCTCTGACGACCAGGTGACGGAGCCGTCCGGGTTTATGGCCGCCGCTACTCCTGCATAGCTGATGGCCGCCAGATCTTCCGTCACACTCAGGCCGTTTCCGGTAGTGAGAAGGAAGGTGAGCTCCACATCTTCTTCGACAACCTGACGGATATGGTCGGCATCGCGCGACCAGGTGTTGAAGTTTACGGTCAGCACGCCGTCTTCCCGCACGCTGGAGGCAAATTCACTGCTGACCAGCGGGCCGTTCTGGGTGTTGGCAATGGTGAGGGAGCCGCTCTGGGAATTAGGCAGCACCTGAGCCACCTCACCGGGGTAGTCGTAAATGGGGTTGCCTTGGGCGTCAGTTCCCTGCGGGGCAGGGGTAATGCCGATGTTGAAGCTTTCATCGCCTTCACTGAGCATATCTTCATAGATTTTCAGCTCAAAGGCGCCGTTTCCGTCAGGGCCGATTACGAGCGAGCTGTCGGCGCTGTAGTCGCCGTTATATTCGGCGCGCCCCTCCGTATCGGGGGAGGAATGACTTACATCAAACTCCAGCGGATGTTTGGGGTGCGCCACCACCAATTCCTTCTCCCAGCCGGGGGCGCTGGTGTCGATTACGCTGCCGTCATCGCGCAGGGGTTCGCCATGTTCATTGGTTATAATCAGTTTGGCGGTTACCTGGACAGTATCGCCTTCCCTGCAGGGGTAGTTGCCGTCAAGCGGATTGCCGTCCGGGCCGAACAGAATTACCTTGGAGAAGGTCTTGTCAATAATAGTGGTGGAGGTCGCTTCAGCCAGATTGAGCGCGCCTTCGGAGCGGCCAATCAGGGCATGGAAGCTTTCATTCCCGTCAATCCGGGCATCGGTGCAGGCCGAGGGCAGAACTCCGCTGACGTCCGAACCGCGCACCGGAGTGTCGCACTGGCCGGAACCGTTGTCATAATAAAGGCGGGGTGCGCCGTCTGCATCGGCGCGCACTTCAAAGCGCACTTCGCCTGCATCGGGGCCGAGCCGGGCGAGGAATTCGCCGGGAATATCCACAGTCACCTTACCAGCCGCGCTGAAGCTCGCCGGGTCGTTCATATCATCTGCTGCAGCCGAGTCGGGGCGGAAGATAATGTCGAATTCTACATCCCGGCTGGAGCCGTTGGCATCAATCGTGAAGGAATATGCGGCATAGTCAGGATTAGCCGAGTTCTCTTCGATATCCTTCACGCTTTCCAGATTTTTCAGCACATGCGGGTTGCCGTCTCCGCCGCTGCTTCCGAACACGCGCACAAACCGGGTGTCGGCGGTGGCTTCGCCGCCCTGACTTTCCGCAATCTGCATATAGAATCCCTGATTGAGTCCGGGGAGGGCGCCTGCAAGCTCAATTTGACCGTGCATGGGGGCGGCCGGGTTGGCGAGGATGTGCTGAATTTCAGCCAGGGTGAGGCCGTCCATGCCTTTTGCCCCAGCAGGAATGGTGAAGGTCAAGGTGCCGATGATATCATCGCTGCCATCGGGGCGGTAGATGTTTTCGGCAAACAGGTCAATACTCACCTTCACGTTTTCGGCGCAGATATCGGGCATATCCAGGCCGATGGTCCGGGCATCCGGGGCATAGTCGATAACGAGCTGCGGGCCGCGCATATCATCCAGAATGGTCTTGTCGCTGCTGAATTCGGGCCGGGCGCCGCTTACCGAAAGTGCGGTGGGAGCGGACGCGGGCAGCCAGGCGGGGCTGTCGGTCGCGCCGAAGCTGAAGGGGCCGCCTAAGGCCGCATCATGCGGAGTGAAGGTCCGGGCCTGCGGATCAATTACCCCTTCAATCAGGGCGCCGCCTGCGTCTTTGAAGCCGAATTCAAAGGCAATGTCCGTATCCCAGGGGATGAAGTAGCCGCCCTCGGCCTCAACTGTAATTTCGCTGCCCACCACCTGAGTGATGGTGAGACGAATATTTTCCAGGCCTTGGTCAACGCCGCCGGCAACGGCGCCGGTGTCGTTGTCGTCCATAATCAGCACGGGGAATTCCACTGCGGCCTCACTGCGTCCGATAATCACAAAGTAGCCTTCGCCGCCCTGTTCCATAAATGCTCTGGGTATACCGTCGCTGAACAGGTCAACGGGGTTGAGGGGGCTGCTTCTGTCGGGCAGGCCGTCTGCATTGAGGGCATATACCTTAAGCTCGCCGTCCGTCCGTTCGCTGAAGTAAACGCCATTGTTGCCGAAGATGAAGTCTTTGCCATAATCTGCGCCGGAACCTGAGTGCTCGAACCACACGGCCACGCTTTCCAGAGCCGCCGTGCTCAGTTCGATTTTATAGTCCACCGGGCGCGGAGCGGCCTGATGCTCCTGCCATGCGCCTCCGTCAATGGTTGCGCCATGGGCGTAGTCTATGGGTTCCATAAGCATGGCGCCGGACGGGCCGAAGCCTACAATCTGCATGCTGTCGTGCACGTCAATTACAGTGATGTCAGCGCCGCTGGCCGGGGTGAGCGCACCCGTCCAGTTCCAGGCGCTGAAGTCTTCGGTTGTGCAGGGGCGCGATTCGTTGCCGCTGACCCCGGTGAGCTGCAGATAAAAGCTTTCGTTACCTTCAGAGAGAAAATCGCGCACAGTTTCGATTCTCAGCCCGTTTTCTCCGGCGGCTTCATAGAAGATATTGCCGTCGGCATCAATTATCAGGGCCCAGGCGTCAGGCGCAAGCAGCTGTTCATTTTTAACTACATAGTCCTGATCACCTCCGGCCTCGCTGCTCCGCCCGCCCATGTCGAAGTTGAGGGTGATATCCTGGGTGGGGGCGTACCAGGTCTGCATGAACTGCGCAAATTCCGGGCTGCCGTTGGCGAGAACCGCCAGCTCGGGCAGGCTCAGCCCTGCGATGTCGGCAGGGTTGCCGCCGCTCCGGCTCAGGAAGTTGTGATACAGGGTTTGCAGGTCAAGGGCTCGGTTACTTTCGTCATCAAGCACAAAGGCGCGGGTGGTAACATAAATATGGCCGTCTCCAAGACCCTTGACACTGGCCTCGTATCCGGCGCTTTCTTCTACCGATATGGCGAAGCCGTTGCGATAGTCGCTCAATGCGGCGCCGGTTTCATCGCGTACCAGGGTTTCACCTTCCCGAGCGCCTTCAATCGCTGCGCTGAGATAATCGGGGGCTTCGATATTGCTGATCTGGACGCGGAAAAGTTCCTTGTCGTCATCAATGCTGTCGTCCAGGGCCATGAAATTTATTTCAATGCCCTGACTGAGGTCGAAGCCTTCGGCAGCGGTAATTTTGAAGGTGAGCTTGCCGTTGGCGCCTGTTTCCACATCGTTTACGCTGACCTTGCCGTCATATCTGCGGGCCAGCTCGGCATTGAGGGCGTCAAGCATCTCCCCCTTGCCGGCATAGTGCACCTGAGCGCCGCCGGCATCGGTGATGAACAGCCCCACATCGCCCACGCCGTCTGCGCCGTCCCAGGTGTCGAGGCGGGCGTTGTCGGCCAGGTCGAAGTCAAAAACCGGCTTTCCGTCGCGCGGGGTAAAGCTGAGCCTGAAGCTGATGTCGCCTGCCGCCGCCCCCGGATTGCCGGGGTTGATGCTGTTTTCAAACAGCACCCTGTAGCTGTCAATAGTTTCTCTGGAGGCTGCCGCACTGTCTTCCCAGATGGTTTTGCCGCCTTCCAGGAACATGCGGATGCTGTCGCCGGCCTCTTCCACATTTACCCTGCCTTTGATGCTGACTACTTCGGCCATGGGCAGGTCTCCGCTGTTCACCGGGTTGACGGCTTCAACTGTAAAGCCGCCTTCCACGCCGCCGTGGGGGCCGCGCTCAATGGCAAATTCAATGTTGCCTTTGTTGTCGAAGGCGCTTTCGGGGGCGAACACATCATAGAGGTTTGCGCCTCCCTTGCTCCAACCTTCCGAGGGTGTGGGGCTGCTCAGATCATAATCGGGATCGCGCACCAGAATCAGCCCGGCTTCGCCGCAGGCATCGCGCCACTGGGCGGCGGAGTCCGCTCCCAGAGCGTCAAGCCAGGCGTTGTAGGACGATAAATCGTCCACAACATAATCCTGACCTTCGGCTGGCAGGGTCTGCGCTCCGGCAAGCCCGTTCATGGACAGGAACAGGGTGAACGCGTTCACCACATACTCTTCACCCTGATGCATGGCTGCTGAATCGCTGATTTTCAGTTGCAGGTGCACCGGCTCGCCTGCTTCGCTCATCCAGGGATTGCCGGAGGTAAACGGGTCGTTTTCACGCTCATCGTTGCTGTATTTCAGATTGAGCTTGAACGACCAGTAGCCGAAATCGCCGTTGCCGGAGGGGGCGGTGAAGTCGCCGCCGCTCAGCACGATTACCCCGTTGGCCTTATCCAGAATGGTAGCTTCAATATCGGTGTGGGCGCTGTCGATTCTGGCTTCGTTCAGGCCGCTCACTGCGGTGAGGGTAACGCCGAGGCTTTCCGCTTCCGCTCCGTTGTTGTAGGGGGCCTTGCCGTCATGCTCGGAGATGTTGTCGCCGTGGGCGTGCGCTCTGAAGGTGATGCTTTGCCAGTCGGCGTTGTCTGCACCGAATTTTCCGCCAATCAGGTTTACATCCACCTTGCCGTCAAAGCCTTGCGGAGTCTGGGCTGCGAGGTGACTGTTCAGGTCGGCGGCGGAAGTGAAGGTCTGCCCGTTTATGCTGATGCTTACCTTGCCCGTGTCGAGCAGGGCCTTCAGCTTGTCGGAGCAGGTGTAGGCGAGGTCGGAGTTCGCGCTGGGGGTGTTGGCGAAATCAAGGCTCACCGTGGTTGTTTCCGGCAGGCTGTTGTTACTGGTGTAACCCGCGTAGGGATTGCTTGCATCGCCTGCAATCAGCTGCCCCTGCGCGTTTTTCAAAACCAGACCGAGATCGCTGAAAGATCCTTCATTAATATTGATGTTGTTGGAGCCATTCGTCCAGGCAAGGCCGATGTTCAGGCCATCAAACTCCTTGCCGGGGCTGTCGTCATCATCAGTGATTTCAGTAGCAGCCTTTCCGGCAGCAGCGTGTTCAACCCGGGCTTCATTGCCGTTTACGGCGGTAATGGTAAGGTTGAAGCTTTCGCTGCTCAGGTCGATACCTGAGCCGGAGCCGCCCAGAGGGTCGTCGTTGACGGGCAGCTCAAGCTGGGCATAGGCTGCGCCCGCAGGCAGGGTGATGGTCAGTTCCCCGGATTCATCCCAGGCCCTGCCCGCATCGTTCAGGCCAATGACGGCGCTGCCTGCGGGCCGACCATTTTCATCATAATAAGTAACGGTAATTTGCGGAGTAATTTCGCCGTCGGGCTGGGGCATGAACAGATCGCTCAGGTTGAACCCCTCGCCGCCGTCAATTTTCAGAGTTACGCTGACGGGCTCATCCGCCGCATAGGGGGCGCGGGCGGCCGGGTCGGCAGTGTATGGGTCTTTCAGCGAAATTACAAAGCGGGTGGAGGCATCGCTGCTTTCCTGCACAGTTTTGCCGGTTTCGTCCACATACTGCCCGGCTGAATCGATATGGGCGGCCGCAATGCTCACCCAGGGGCCGTCGTGGGTGGCGGGGCTGAGTTCGCCGTTTCTCAGGTCGTCAATGATGGTGGTGGAAGCCGAGTCTTTGCCGGGGGCGATGGACGCTTCGCCAAAGGTGAGGCCGGGGGCCTTTTCCGCCAGAGAAATACCAGCCCTGAGCCCTTCACCGGTTTCAGTTTCACGCAGGTCATCGCTTATGCCCACGCCGATGCTGAGGCTGACCTGGGTTGCGCCCCAGTCGCCCGCAGGCATAGTCATATCAACGCTGCCATCGGCATTGAATTTTACATTGGAGATTTCAAAGGTTTTACCGTTGTTCAGGCTGAAGATAATGCTGCCTGCCGCCAGGTCATAAACCGGGGAGGTATAGCTGATTCCCCCGATATTCAGGGCCCAGGTGTCCACGCCCGCCCACCAGGCGTCAGCGTCCGGGCCAAACGCGCCGGGGGCAGCCGCCTCAGGGGCAGCCGGGCTGAAAGCGGCGGTGGATGAACCGCCTGCACCTTCAAGCCGCAGGTTGACACTTACCGCTTCATCGGCCCCGGCATTGGCGCCGTTGCGACCGCTGACGTTCAGGTCAACGTGCATCAGGTTATGGGTGACGGCAAAGGGCAGGCCCGCGTCGCCCGCACCGCTTTCTTCCACCAGCTGAGGGGCACTCACACTGTAGACAGGCCCGCTGAAATGGGCGGGGGCATCCTGCGCAATTTCTCCGCGGGCCCCGCTCCCGGTCTGGGCTTCGTTATATTCCGCCGCGGTTACCATGAAGATGATGTCTTCGGCTGCGGCTTCAGTGAGGGTGTCATTGATGATGTCGGCGCCGAATTTGAGCTGGCTGTCCACTTGGAACACCTCGCCGGCAGTAGGGTTGCCGTCCGCATCTGTGCGGCCGCACAGCTCAAGGGTAATTCTGCTGTTTTGATATTCTGCGCTGATTACTCCGGGGATGGCCCGGATGGCGGAAAGATCAAGGGTATAGTCGCTGCCGTACCCGGCGCTGCCGCCCACGGCAATGCTGATGGTCATGTTCTGAGAAAGCAGGCCCTCGGCCGCATAGCCCGCGTAGTGGAGAGGGTTGGCCGGATCGGGCGAATGGGGGTCGAACAGTCTGATTTCAAAGTCGAGCCGGGCATTGTCCACTTCATTGACTGAAGCGGCTCCGGTGTTGACTACGCTTACAATCGGGCCGTCCAGCACATCTTTTTCTTCACCGGCGGCATGGGTGTGGGCGGCCTGGCTGTCTTCAGCAAAGCTGATGCTGTCAGCGGCGGCAGGGTCAACACTGACGGTACCGCTGTAAACGCCGTCGCTCAGACGTACCTCATCAAGAACAAGCTCAAGACGCTCGACATTTTCGGAAATATGATCATCGTTGGGAATGAACGGCAGGTCGAGGGCATAGGCGCCGTTGCCGTCGGGAATGAAGGCTTCGGCCGGGCCCTGCACGCTGATGCTGCCGTCCAGATTGTTAATCAGGGTGACGTTCCGTCCGTCCGGGGTGGTATAGGTGTAGGTGAGCCCATCGCCGCTGTCTGTTCCGGGCAGGAAATAGTCGGCCATGAAGCGGTCGTCGGCATCGCCATTCCAGAGCCGGGCGGTGGAGCTGTCTGGAATGGACAGAGTGGCTGCAAAGGTCAGCCCGGCGGCCAGGGCGCTGTCGAGGGTGAGCGTGACGTTGAAACGGCTTTCGCTTTCATTCACGCTGTCGACCGCGATGTTCAGTCCGAATATGGGGTCGTTTTCAATGACTATTTCCAGAGCGCCGGGCGCGGCCTGTGATTCGTTGCCGCTGGTTTCCACAGTAATGACGATATGTTCCGGGCTGGTTTCACCGGCCGGGTCGCTGCCGTTGATGTGAATTTTGCCGTTTATGCTGAGCTCGGAGAGGCGGCTCAGATCAAAGGGCACAGCGCCATCGGCAACATGCGGGGTGCCGTCGGCATCAAGCCGGCCATAAATAGTGATGCTGAAGCTTGCGTCAGCCTCTATTTTCAGGCTGCCATCGGGGTTGGTTTCGTAGGAGATCATTCCCTCAGCGCGCAACTGTTCCAGCTCTGGGGCAGGGAACAGGTGATAGTCGGCGTCAGGGGCGGCGGAGGCATCGCCCGCAGCGGCTCCATCGCCCAGATTCAGAGTTACGGTCATATCCTGTGAAAGCAGACCGTTCTGTTCATACCCCTTGTAGGCGGCATCGGCCTCTCCTGCCGCTAGGCTGTGCGGGTCGTCCATGCTGATTCTGAACTGGAAGTCGGATTTGGGAGCGCCCTCGTAAAGCGGATTGCTTTGGTCTGCATCGGTGCGCACCACGCTTACCACCGGGCCGTCCAGCACATAAATTTCATTGTCGGCGTGGCTGCTCCCGGCGTGGGCGAGCATGTCGTCGCTGATGTTGATGTCGGCTGTGGGTCGTCCTTCCAGAATCACATGTCCTTCCGCCCGGATAATGCTGATGGAGAGAGATTCGGGCAGTTCGCTGATGTGGTCGTCGTTCAGGGTGAAGTTCAGGTCTGCGCCCCATGCGCCGGAAGGAATGGTCAGCTCAAGCTGGTTGCCGGGGAGTATGGTCACGTTGTCGGGGAGGAAAATATCCACGTTGTACAGCTGGTCGGTCGGGGTGGAGGCGTTGCCCAGGGTCACATTGCCCGCCAGCTGGAGGGTGAGGATAATTTCACCGTTGGCCGGGCGGTCGAGGCGGATGAGCAGGTCAAGCCCGCTTTCGCTTTCGTTGATATCGCGGCTGGAAAGCAGCATGCCGTACATGGCGCCGGGGCCGCCGAAGCCGATGGAGAGATTGGCCGGGTCGCGCTGGCCTTCATCTTCTATCTCACGGATAATTTCCCGGTTCCAGTCGATGATACCGAGCTTACCCAAGGCGTCCAGGCCGTCAATCAGGTTGCCTGCGCCATCGCGGTAAGCCCCGCCTGAGCCTGTGCCGGTGCGCCCGCCCGCAGCGGGTCCGGCAGCGGTTTCGAGCTGATCGCCGTATGCGGCCATGAACAGTTCATAGGGAACTTCCTGCCCGTCGATTACCAGCACGGGTTCGGCCGCGCTTTCAGCCGCGTCTTCCGGCGGGAAAAATCCCTGCAAGGCCAGGCTGCCGCCGTCTTCAAAACTGAGGGTAAGGGTGCCGTCTTCGCTTCTGGTCATTCCGGTTACCTGCTCAAGCAGGTTGCCCAGATCAACGACTCCGCCTTCCGGAATCTGCATAACCAGTTCTTCGCCCGGAACAGGGGCGGCCAAAGTCAGATTGCCGTTACCTTCAGGTGCCATAACTCTCTCCTTGATATATAAGGGGCCTGTTTGAACAAACACGCCGGTTTTACGTCCCCGCACTTTGGATTATGCGACATAAAATTTTGTTCAGTATATCCGGCAAAATCGGTTTTTTGTCAACCAAATAATGCTGATTTCAGTTTTCGTAAAAATAATTCCGAAACAGCGGAGCAGGTCTGGATAAATGCAAAAAATTTTCAGTTGCCGCTTTGTTTTCAGGGGCAGGACGCTTTACATGATACAGGAAAGTTGTGTATAGAAATAAATATATAATATTGATGCTGCGCTGCCCGCATCGGGCGGGGCGAAAAAAGCAAGAAGGGGTTTCTGATGGGCAAGTTTATAATCAAAACGGTAAAGACCGGAATTATGTTCAACCTCAAGGCCGGCAACGGTGAAGTGATAGCCACTTCCGAAGTTTACACCACTGAAGCTGCCTGCAAAAACGGCATTGAGAGCGTGAAGAAAAACGCGCCCATTGCCAATCTGGAAGATCAGACCAGGGAAGACGCGGCCGTAGCCACCAATCCCAAGTTTGAGGTATATGCTGATAAAGCTGGGGAATTCCGTTTCCGGCTCAAGGCCAGAAACGGGGAAATCATCGCCGTTTCCCAGGGTTACAAAGCCAAGGATTCATGCCTGAACGGAGTGGAAAGCGTGCGTAAAAACGCGCCTGAGGCCGCTGTGGAAAAAGAAGCGCAGGGCTGAAAATAATTTATTGTTGTCGGCCGACTGGGCATTGACATGGCAATGGGTTTGCCGTGGCCTATATTCATGCCATCTAAATATTGGGGAGCAGCCGCCTGCTTAAGGCGGCTGCTTCGTTCTGTTCCATTGTCTGCTTTTCAATCTGGATATAGGGCTGACATCAGCCCGGAGCATTCCTGTATTCTCCTGCCCATAGGGGAATACGCTGAAAAGAGAATACTCCTTTGCTGCATCATGCAGACTCAACCCTGCCTTATTATTCAAATTCCTGTTCTCTCCGGCGTTCTCCACTCGTTTATGCCAGCTCACCGGTAGGGACAGCCGCTCGTGTATTTGTACATTTTGCCGGTGGAATATAAGAATCAGGCGTTCGGCGACAAGGGTACCGAATGAACTTAATACTCAGCGCAGTTTCGGAGCCTATGCTGATTTTTTCAGAAATGGCGGGAACGGATTGCCCCCTTTTGCAGCTGTGCTCCCCCTGACAAAGGTGACTTTTTTGATAAATAAAGGCCGCCTTGAAGGCGGCCTCCGGTGTGGATTTTATGGTTATGCTCAGGCGGCGCCTGTCAATCAGCTCTACAAAATCAGAATGCGGTGAAGCAGCTGATAGGCAATGACTGAAAGGGCAAAAGCAAGGCCGGTGTTGAACACAGTGGCGAAAATCATCCAGCCCCAGGAGGCCTCCTGTTTGATGACGGCCAGAGTGGGGAAGCAGGGGGCGTAAATCAGCACAAAAATGATAAAGCTGATGCCCACCGCGATGTTCCAGCTTGGGTCGGCTTTGATTTCGGCCTGTAAATTGCCGGCATCTTCGGGGTCTACTTCTCCCAGAGAATAAGCCGTGCCAAGGGTGCTCACTACCACCTCCTTGGCTGCAAAACCGCCGATTAAGGCCAGATTTGCCCGCCAGTCAAAGCCGGCGTATTGCGAAACGGGCTCAAGACCCACGCCCATGCGTCCTGCGTAGGAGTGGCGCAGGGTATCCTGCGCTTCCTGATTATCCAGCTCCGCCAGGGCCTCTTCCATGGCAGATTTATCCGCAGCAAGCTCAGCCTCAATTCGGGTGCGCTGTTCGGCGTAGGAGGCGCTCATCTCAGCGGGCAGTTTCGGGTAGGACAGGCCCGCCCATATAACGATGGTTACTGCAAGAATAATAGTTCCTGCCTTGCGCACATAGGCCCAGGTTCTTTCCCACATATGCAGCAAAACGCCTTTGAGGGTGGGCATCCGGTAGGGGGGCAGCTCCATGACGAACGGGGTTGCATCGCCTCGCAGCACAGTGCTGCGCAGAAGTCTTGCCACCAGCAGGGCCAGAGCCCAGGCCCCCACGGTAATCAGAAACATGACCAGGTCGGCGTTTTGCGGAAAGAAAACAGCGCAGATGAGCAGAAATACGGGCAGTTTGGCCCCGCAGGCGAACAGGGGGGCGGTGAGCATGCTCGCCAGTTTCTCCTTGGGACTGCGCAGGGTGCGGGTGGCCATCACGCCGGGCACGGCGCAGCCGCCGGCAATGCCCCCGGAAATGATGAACGGCATGACCGTATTTCCGTGCAGGCCGAAATAGCGGAAAATGCGGTCGAGCATATAGGCCATGCGCGCCATATAGCCTGAGTCTTCCAAAATCGCTATCAGCATGAAAATGACCATAATCAGCGGGGCGAAGCCAAGCACCGCGCCTACGCCGCCGATAACTCCATCGACCAGAAGCGAGCTCAGCGCGCCTTCTCCCAGAATGCCTCCTACTGTTTCTCCCAGCCACCCGAAGAAGCTTTCCAGGTAGCCGAGGGGGGCCTCGCCGAGCAGAAAGGTCAATTTATAAATCAGATAAATGATACCGCCCATAATCAGCGGGCCAAGAAAGGTATTGGTCAGCACGGTGTCGATTTTATCGGAAAGGGAGGCGCGCCAGGCCAGCTCATCGCGCTGAGTGACCACCCCGTTGCGCAGAACTGACGAAATGAAGCCGTAACGGTAGTCGGCGATAACCGCTTCCGGGTAGGTGTCGAGAGTGGTTTTGAGGTGTCTGCTCACCCGTTCATACATTTCTTGCAGGCAGGCGGCCACTTCACTGTTTTCATCACTGCCCAGGGCGAGGATTTCTTCATCGGCTTCCAGATATTTTATTGCCGTCCAGCGGGCGGGATATTTGCCTGTCAGAAAACAGTTCTGTTCAATCAGGGCGGTCATCTGTTCAATAACCGGGTCAAGATCGCTGCCGTAAGATATTTTCAGAGGCTCCCATGGTTTGCCTCTGCGCTGCTCGGCAATATCCTGGGCGTTCATTAAGAGCTCATTGAGCCCTTTGTTGTTGCGGGCCACTGTGCCTGTGGCCGGGCAGCCCAGCAGCCTGCCGAGCCGCTTAACATCTATGCTGATGCCTTTTGCCGGCAGCTCGTCGAGCATGTTCAGACCCAGGGCCAGCGGGGCTCCCATTTCCAGAAGCTGCACGGTGAGATAAAGGTTGCGCGAAAGCGCACCGGAATCAATGATGTTTATAACCACATCGGGCCGTTCTTCCACCAGCGTGCGGCGGGCTACCAGTTCTTCCTGCGAATAGGCGGTAAGCGAATAGGTGCCCGGCAGGTCGGTGATGAAAATGCTTTTCCCGGCCAGTTTGGCTACGCCGTCCTTTTTTTCCACCGTAATGCCGGGGTAGTTGCCCACATGCTGACGGGAACCGGTCAGCGCGTTGAACACTGTGCTTTTACCGCTGTTTGGGTTGCCTGCCAGCGCGGCGTGAAGAGAATATTCCATTGAAACACATCCTGATTTTTATGAAATTTAAATTAGTTCCACCAAAATATGGTCGGCTTCATTGTTGCGCAGGGTAAGGGTGAAGCCGTTAAGCCGCAAAGCCACCGGGTCGCGCAGGGGGGCCCTTCCGATTACTTCGAGCTGACAGCCAGGCACCAGCCCCATATCGCGAATGCGACGTCCCATTTCTCCCGCGGCGTCTACTGAAACAACTTCGGCCCGCTGCCCGACCTTCAAACTTCGCAAAGGCACCTTGTCTTTCATAATTAAGCTCCTTAGATTAAATTGAAATTCATTATCAATAAGCTTGTAAAAAATTATTCCTCAGGGGCTCTGGGCACAAGAGGAGCTAAGCGGCTGTTCTGAACGGAACATTTCGCCGCTTTGGCGCACAGTTTCTTTTCACTGCAACAGGCGCAACCGGCTTCGCCCTGACGGGCGGCCCTGCTGATTTGATATGCGCGCAAAAGCAGATAGGCCGCTGCTGCAAAAACAATAATCAATACTGATGCTGTCTGCATTGTCAGTTAATAATCCTGTAAATTAAGTTTTAAATCAGGAAGGGAAGGAAAGAGGCTCGCAGATAATGCAGTCTGCACTGGCGGAGTCAAGAATCAGGCCGCAGCCTTTGACCTGAACATGGCAGGTTCCGCTGCATTCGCGACATTTCAGCTCAAACTCCGCCCCCTGAGTGAAGCCCAGGGCGCATAAACGCCGCCGCTCATCAAGACAGGCGGCAAACTTTTTGACTCGAAATTTTCCGCATGATGCAGCTTTACTCAGCCTTATTTCCAATTTTTCAACCTCGTTTCCAGTTTTTTAATTTAACTGATAATGAATGTCAAGTTCTTCGTGCTGATACACAGGACAGGCGCAGTTTGATTTCATGTATGCAGGGGGTCTATGTAAATGAGGTGAGAGAATGTCTGTTGAACAAATTGTTTGGAATCAAATCGGACGATTGCACGAAAAAAGCCGGACTCAAAGTGAGCCGGCTATTGCATCATAAAAATGCCCGGCCGGATTCCTCCGGCCGGGCAGACAGTACGGCAGGTCAGTTAATTTACCACTACATCCACTTCTGAAGAAAATCCGCTCAAGTCGCTTTCAGAGAATGCCCCTTCATCTACCGTGACACGCTTCAGCTCGGGGAGCTTGTGCAGGGGAGCGAGGCTGGTTATTCCCTCTGTCTCCTCAATGCGGACGTAGGCAAGGCCGGTGCAGGCGGACACTGCTTCAAAATTGCTGACCTTTGATTCGCTGATGCTCAGGCTTCTGATATCAGGCAGCTTGGCAAGAAAAGCCAGACTGAACGGCTGCTCAGAGGCGGTGTTGGCCTCAGAAATTGTCAGTTCGGTCATGGCGGTCATGGCCCCCATGGCATCGCTGTTAATGAAAGTGGATTCCGCCAGCTCGGCTTCCTTGACCATAGCCCAGCCGGAAGCTGCGCTGAGGTCAAACGGTTCAGTTCCTTCTTCATTATTGAAACCGCGAACTTCCACTTCCTCAAGATTGCTCAGACCTGCAAGCGCTTTGCTGTTTGCAGCCTCCTGCACATCCCAGAGCGTGAGTTTTTTCAGGCTGGCAATTTTGCCTACTTCAGCCAGGTCGCCTACCGGAACCCGCATGCTCCATATCTGGAGTTCTTCAATTTTGCTCTGAGTCAGAGGGGAATAATCGGTTATGTATTCAGCAAAGAAATCGATTTTGCGCAGGTTGGGAAGACTTGCCACCCAGTCGATTTTTTCCAGCTTGGTGAGACCGCCTTCCAGCGTGACCAGCTGCGTGAGCTTGCCGAGGGTGGAATAGTCAGATTCGTTGGTGCCGTAATAAGTTAACAGGGTGAGAGCGGGGCAGGCGGCAAGGGGAGAAAAGTCCTTTACTGTGGCGCCGTAAAGATTCAGTTCAGTCAATTTTGCCAGCTTGGCCAGCGGGGTGAGATCGCTGATGGTTGTGCCGGTCAGATTGAGTTTCGTAAGCCCCGGCAGAGCGTCAACCAGCGGAGTGAGATCATTGATGACCGCGCCGGTGATATTTATTTCATCTAATCCTGGCAATGCAGGAATACCGGTGAGGGAAAGCGGCTTTTCAGAATAGACGGTGATGCTTTCAAGCTTGTTCATTCCGCTCATCCAGGAAAGATCCGGGCCCATGACATTGGAAGATACATCCAGGTCTGTTAATTCAACCAGCCCTTTGAGAGGGGAGAAGTCCGCCGCTTCAACCTCCATGTCTATTTTCTTGAGTTTGGTCAGTTTGGCAACCGGGGATATATCGGTGACGGCCTCGGCGCTTACTTCCAGCTCAACCATGTTGGGGTAGAGAGAGCATATTTTGGCAAGATCATCATTGTTTATTTCTTCAAGAACAAAGCCGAGCTCTTCCATGTTTTCCACATTGCTCTGTTCTTCTTTTATCTGAGAGATAATTGCATCGTTCACGCCTTCCTCAATGGTGAAGGTGCTGTCATAGAGCTCAACAGAAGGATCAGCCAGGGCTGCGGAAGAAAATACAAGGCCTCCGGCAATGGCTCCAGACAATACAGCTTTCCATTTCATCGCGACTCCTCCTTTAAAAGTGATATTGTTATCTAAAGAAATTTGCGTTATCAGCGTACATCGCCTGAATAATATTCGATATCACCCCCCGAGGCATTTTGGGTAAAAACCTGTTTCCCGCCGAATCATCCCAGGGATGAAAACATCGTTTGCCGGTTTTCAGAGGTTGGCGGAAGCAGATTTTGACCCCTCAGGTAGTATGCAGCGGGGGGTTATTGATGATATATTCAATGTGCAAACTTGTGGCCGGCTATGGACTGAGTGAATTTTTTCTTTCAGGTTACTGTTGAAATCCCGTGTTCATCTGGACATGAATTGATGTCGGCTGTAAGTTGATTTCTGATGAAAAAAGCGTAACGCAGCCTGGCGCGTTATTGGGGACTTTCAAATCTTAAAGAAGGTTATGATGGTGAAGATAAAATCATTGCTTATTATCGCCGGATTTGCCGCCGCCCTTGCATTTTCTCACGCCTCTGCCGCCGCTGATGAGACGCAGGAGGGAGGTGGGGACTATGCCGATCTGGAGGGCGCCTTGCAGGAAGTTCAGTCGGGATTGGCAGACGCCTTTACCGATATGTTTTCCGTAATGGGGAGTATGACTTCAGGTATGGTTGAAGGAATGCAGGAAGGAGCAAAACAGATACAGGCCAGGCTTGATGAATCTGATGGCGCCCGGTTGATTGAATCCGGCAGCGATTTGAGAGAGCTGACTGACGTCAGCGTATTTAAGGTGGAAGAAAAGGGGGAAGACCTTTATCGCATCACCCTGGCAATAAAAAATGCCAATGATTTCCCGGTCAGACTGACCGGCCTGAACCAGGAAGGAAATGTGCTCTTGCTGGATGATCACGGCTTTGCTCATCACCCTGTAGGAGAGGAGGAATTCTCAAGGATTGTCACAGTTCCGGCCAGGGCCGCAGGTAAGGGAATCTTTACATTCTCCGGGCTGGATGGGGCGGAGCCGCGCCTTATCCGGATTTACGGAGAAGATATCCCGGTTGATTGACGACTCGCAATATGTCAAGTTACTTCAAGGAGGAGATATGAAGCACAGCATAAAATTTATTTTGGCCGTCTTATTGGCCGGCGGGCTCTCTTTTGCGGGCTGCGCCCCGAAAGCGCCTGTTACCCAGGAGGATGGGCTCGAGCTGGTTATTCTGCACACCAATGACACCCACGCGCATGTCGCCGGTATCGATAAATACGGAAACGCCGCCTTTGATGCGGACGAAAGCCTGGGCGGGCTGGGACGTATCGCAGGCGCTGTCAATTCCATAAAGTCAGAGCAGGATAACGTCATTTTTGTTGATGCAGGCGACCAGTTTCAGGGCACTTTGTTTTACAGCGTGAACAAGTGGCCCATGCTGGCGGAAATTGACCGGCATATGCCGTGGGATGCCATGACCCTGGGGAACCACGAGTTTGATGAAGGGTGTCTTGAACTGACCAGATTTATTGAAACCCTCAAGTTCCCGGTTCTTGCCGCCAACCTCGCGCCGGAAAAAGGCTGCCCCCTGCTCAAGGCCAACACCGTGCCGCATATCATCAAGGATGTGCGCGGCGTTAAGGTGGGGATTGTCGGCATCGCCAATGATGAAGTTGTCGCCTTGGCCAGCGCCTGCAATCATACCAAGTTTACCGGGGCGGCAGAAACCCTGGCCGCTCAGGTCAGAGAGCTGGAAGCTCAGGGGGTTAAGCATATCATTGCCCTGACTCACATCGGCCTGCCTGCCGACCTTGAGCTGGCCCGCGCTGTGGACGGGGTTGACGTGATTGTGGGAGGACATACCCACAGTTACCTCGGTAATGATTCTCCCGAAGGCCCGTATCCGATTGTTGAGCATTCCCCCAACGGCAACCCGGTGCTGGTGGTTACGGCTAAGCGCGCTGCCCAATATCTGGGCGATCTGACCGTCAAATTTGATTCCGATGGCACCCCGGTAAGCTGGGAAGGTTCCCCGATGGAAATGAGCAAAGATATGCCGTCTGACCCGACCATTGCCGCTCTGATAGATTCATATCTGGCCAGCCTTGATGAGTTCCGCAAGGATGTTGTGGGCAGTCACAGCATTGATATGGCTGATGGAATGGACCTGTGCCGGGAGGTGGAATGCCTCGGCGGGCTGCTGACGGCCGATGCCATGCTTGAAGCCGGACGCCCCCTGGGCATGGATATCGCCATAGTCAACGGCGGCGGTATCAGGTCATCCCTGCCTCAGGGTACGATTACCCGGGGCGATATTCTGACAGTGCATCCGTTCGGCAATATGTTCGTGTTGCGGGAATACAGCGGCGAGCAAATATGGGAAGCTCTGGAGCACGGCGTATCTGAAGAAGGGGCCAAGGGCCCGAGGCTGCTCCAGGTAGCGGGGCTGCGCTACACTGTAGACGGCAGCAAGCCGGCCGGGCACCGCGTTCTGAAGGTCGATTTAGTTGATGAAAACGGCAAGGCCATCCCTCTCGATATTAAGGCCCGTTATGGAGTGGCCATTTCCGACTATCTGGCCGGAGGAGGCGATGGCTACGATATGCTTAAGGAGGGCAAGGTTATGCCTTCTCCCGATCCGCTCATTGCCGATGTGCTGGAGCAGCATATCCGCAAGCATACGCCTCTTAAGGATATTCAGACCGGGCGCATTAATCGGGTTAACTGATTAAGTTTGCTGCCAGAAGGGCTTCGCTGCTTCAGCGAAGCCCTTTTCTTATTAAGAGGCACAGACTTTGAGCGCTAACAGGTTATTAACTGTGATCAGCATTTTTAATCTATAAGACGCAGAAAAGGCCCCTATGTAGTTTTACCTTTCATAAGGGCCGAGAGGGAGGATAAGGACATAAAAGATTAGTCGTCACACTTGGCGCCGACGCCGCCAAGCAGTTTTGCAAACTTGTCGGCATCTGTCTTATAGTTGAATTCTCTGAGAAGATATGTATTTTTGCCGCGGGCGGCCTTCATCTGCTCAGGGTCGCGGGTGTCTACTTCAATTTTGCCGTTTGCACAATAAACCCGCACCTTGGAAGCCGACGCATCGGAGCCCCAAAAGGCGGCGGTTGCAACCAGAACAACCGCAATCAATATTTTTTTCATCACTTGTTCACTTCCTGTAAAGGTTTAAGCTCAAAGCATTGTTATCCATCGAGAGCCGGGTATTTTTCATTCAACCTGCTCCGCCTTCGAGGTCGAGAAACCAACTGCCTAACGGTTTGCGGCAAATCCTGCCCCGGGCAGCAGGGAACCGTCAACTCCGCTGTATTGAGGAATCCAGCATTCGGCATAGCCATCTGCGCAAAGCATCAGAGAAGGCATTCCCTCAGGCAGCAGGCAGCGCAGCAGGCAGTTTTCACCAGCCTTGAGCTGCACCGTCTGCAAGTTCTGGCCAGGCATGGGTGTAAAGGTTTCGCTGTCAAATTCCACGCTGTGAAAGCGGATAGTCACATCCCGTGTTGCCTTCAGAGAAAAAATATCTCCAGCGCCTTCTGCCCCTGGCGCAGTGAAGACCGCCGCATATTCCGCCGCTCCGACAGAGCCGGTCACGCTGCTGACCAGCACGGCTGCCTGCTCTTTCGCAGGTTCAGAGACAACGCTCTCAATGCCGGAATGCTTTTTATTTTCTTCCAGCCAGACCCTTACGGCAGCTTCAGCGTTGCCGAAGGATAGCGCCTCAAAGTCAGCCAGAGGAATTTCACCCAGAAAATGGATGCCTTTGTCGTAATATGGTTCATATACATAAATAAAGGGAACGTTGTCCTGCAGCGTAATCATGCCGAAAAGGAGAAGCGGTCGGGAAGCGGGAACCAGGACTTCTTCAGGCTGACCGAAAACAAATTTATACAGGGTGAGAGGGTGATCGAGAATAAACCCCGGCTGATTTTTGGGGGAGATCGGCAGGATGTTGAATCTGGCTGAGATCGCCCCATTTTTATCGGCCTCTGTCAGGGGGTGGACAGAAACCTGATCAGCCCGGATATAGAGGGGCATCGCGGCTTCATGGTAGGCGGTTTCTTCCTGCTGCTCCACATCAAAGGCAATTTCGTACCATTCGTTGCCTTCAGCATCCTGTTCTCTGGTTTTCAGCGCCAGAAAAGAACGGCCTTCATAGGTTTTCATAACTTTTTCAAAGCCGGTTCCCGGGCCGGAATACAGGATCGTCCCTGTGGTTTTGGGATTCAGACGGACGAGCCCATCTAAACAGGCGTCAACCTCTTCTTCAAACGACTGCGCAAACGCCGGTAGGGCGGAAACAACCAGAACAAACAGTGATAAAAGCAATTTATTCATTAGTCGGCCTTGCAGAAATCATGGTCTATAAACCTGCATATTCCTTGTTTTTTTCCAGCCAGGCCCTCACTTCGGCTTCGGCGCTGCCAAAGCTGAGCGCCTCGAATTCAGCCAGAGGAATTTCACCCAGGGAATGCAACCACTTACCAGCATAGGGTTCGTATATATTGATGAAAGGAACGCCATCCCTCATCCAGATCATGCTGAAGAGGAGCAAGGCTCTGCCGGCCGGAACAACCACTTCTTCTTTCTGCTCAAAATTGAATTTATAAAGGGTAAGCGGATGATCAAGCGCAAAGGCGGGCTTCCCATCAGAGGAAACAGTAAGAATATTGAATTTTTCTGAGGCTGCACGTTGTTTGTCAAAGTCTGTCAGAGGATATACAGACACCAGGTCAGAACGTATATAACATGGCGAGTCAGGCTCATAGTATGCAGTTTCTTCCTGAATTTCTACCATAAAAGCAATTTTATACCAGTCTTTTCCCTCCAGGTCTTTTTCCATGGTTTTAGATGCCAGAAAAGAAAGTCCGTCATAGGTTTGAGAAACAGCTTCAAAATTAGTTCCCGGACCAGAACGAAGGTTTATTCCTTCATTTTTGGGGTTCAGACGGGTAAGCTCGTTTAAATAGCCGTTAACCTCTTCTTCGAGCAGTTGCGCCTGCGCAGGCATGGTCGATATGGCAATGATGAACAGGAACAGAATAAATTTTTTCATGGTTGCTCCGTCTTCTGGCTAGAA
>JAFQMU010000162.1 GCA_017421085.1 Desulfovibrionaceae bacterium
ACCGCTTTCCAGATCTCTGGCCATGCTGTTCAATTTTTCTGTCAGGCTCATACTAAAGACCTTGAATTATTTTGATTATGGCAGGTTCAGGAGTTTATTGCGCAGGCTACAGGCGGCGATTCAGTTATTTTTGAAAGCCTCCAAAACGCCTGCTGCGGATAAAAAAACGCCCTGCTTTAGAAAAAACAGGGCGTTCACATCAGCTTTTAGGCGAGCTGCGCTTTCGCCAGTTCAACCAGCTTGGCGAAGTCTTCTTTCTGACGCACTGCCAGGTCGGCGAGCACCTTGCGGTCAAGGGCAACGCCCGCCTTGGACAGACCGTTCATGAAACGGCTGTAGGAAAGGCCTCCCAAACGGGCGGCAGCATTGATGCGCAGAATCCACAGCTTGCGGAATTCGCGCTTCCGAACCTTGCGGTCACGGTAGGCGTAACAAAGGGCGCGCTCAACAGCTTCGCGCGCAGTACGATAAAGTTTATGTCTTCCGGCACGGAACCCCTTGGCCTGGGCAAGATAGCGTTTATGCCGGCGATGGGCGGCAAGACCTCTCTTTACACGCATGGATATTCTCCTGATTCGTTAAAACTTGGCTGAGCTTCAGCTCAGCGGGAGCGTCTGACTCCCCGCGGCCTGCTGCCGCGCGCTCGCCCGCAAATGCGGGAACGACTTTCACTTTGCGAGGCGGAAGTCGGGCCAGCAAAGCGATCCTGAAACAATGGCCGGATATTTTCCGGCCCCTCTGCTACAGATAAGGCAGCAGGCGGCGCACGGCCTTGGCGTTGGTCGAATCTACCAGGGCAGACTGACCAAGACGGGTTTTACGCTTGGCATTCTTTTTAGTAAGAATATGCCGCAGGTTCTGGCGGCGGCGGGTAATTTTGCCGCTGCCGGTAGCCTGAAAGCGTTTGGCCGCAGAACGTCTGGTTTTCAATTTCGGCATGTACTGCTCCTTAAAATATAATACCGCTGCACGGTGTTTCATACCGGCTGATGCAGACGCCAACATGTCTGCGAACGGTGCATAATGCACCGGAACGCCGGTTAAAGTCAAGCAAAAAAACAAAATTCAGGCGCAGCCGAATCAACAGCCTGATGCTGACTGCACGCAATATCAATTTTCATGCTGTGCACCATGCACAGCGAAAAACTTATTTTTTGGGCAGAGGAGCAAGGGTGATTTGCAGGGTGCGCCCTTCGGCTCTTGCTTCCTGCTCTACCTTCGCCAGCTCTTTTGTTTCCTCAATCACCCGATCAAGCACAGTGGCCCCCCGGTCTTTGTGCACAATTTCGCGCCCCCGGAAAAATATGGTCACCTTTACCCTGTCGCCTTCCCCCAAAAAACGCCTGATATGGTTGAGCTTGGTCTGAAAGTCATGCTCATCGGTTTTCGGACGCATTTTGATTTCTTTCACATTTACTACGGCCTGGCGCTTTTTGGCTTCCTGCTTTTTTTTCTGCTGTTCATACTTGAACTTGCCGTAGTCCATGATTCTGGCAACCGGCGGCTCAGCGGCTGCGGCCACTTCTACCAGGTCCATGCCCCGTTCCACAGCCATTGCTATAGCCTGATTGCGATCTACCACACCAAGCTGTTCGCCGTCCGGGCCAATCAGCCGCACTTCCCTTGCCCGAATCTGCTCATTGCGTCTCACGCCGTCAGCGGCTTCCGGGCGTCTGGATTTCTGCGGGGTCGGGGTATTGCTATTATTAGGAGAAAGTATAACTCATGCCTCCGCGCTTAAAGGGTTCCATACATTCTTCTTTCACCAATGCTGCAAACTCTTCAACAGACATTGCCCCCAAGCTGTCTCCCTTGCGGGGGCGGATGTTGATTTTGCCTTCTTCCATTTCCTTGTCGCCGATTACCAACATATAAGGAATTTTATTCACCTGAGCCTCGCGGACCTTGTAGCCCAGCTTTTCATTACGCAAGTCAGCCTCAACCCGCACGCCCAGAGCCTTGAGGCGTTCACACACATCGCGTGCATAATCGGCCTGATTGTCGGTAACAGTAAGAATGCGGGCCTGACAGGGGGCAATCCATAAGGGGAAAGCCCCGGCATAATGTTCGGTGAGCACACCGATGAAGCGCTCAATAGAGCCGAGCATGGCCCGGTGCACCATTACCGGGCGGTGGCGTTCGCCGTCTTCGCCCACATAGGCGCAGTCGAAGCGCTCAGGCAGCGTGAAATCGACCTGAATGGTCGAGCACTGCCACTCCCGATTCAGGGCATCCATCAGCTTTACATCGATTTTAGGCCCGTAAAAAGCTCCGTCACCGGCATTGATGGTGTAGGGCATATTTATACGCTCAAGCGCGCCAATCAGAGCGGAAGTCGCACGCTCCCACGCCTCATCGCTGCCGATGGATTTTTCCGGACGGGTGGAAACCTGCACCTTGAACTCAAAGCCGAACAGCTGGAGCACGTCTTTGATAAAATCCATCACTCCGACAATTTCATCTTCCAGCTGGTCAGGGCGGCAGAATATATGGGCGTCATCCTGAGTGAACTGACGCACCCGCAAAAGGCCATGCAGCACGCCGCTCATTTCATGGCGGTGCACCACTCCGAGCTCAAACAGGCGCATGGGCATATCGCGATAACTGCGGATGTGATGATTAAACATCAGCATATGCCCGGGGCAGTTCATCGGTTTAATCGCATACCCTTCTTCCTCGATTTCGGTGAAGTACATATTTTCGCGATAATTGTCGTAATGGCCGGAAATTTTCCACAAATCCATCTTCATTATCTGCGGCCCCTGCACGATTTCGTAACCGCGCTTGAGGTGTTCCTTGCGGGAGAAGTCTTCCAGAATGGTGCGCAACAGCATGCCCTTGGGCAGCCAGAACACCATCCCCGCCGCCACATCCTCATGGAAGGCAAACAGGTCAAGTTCCTTGCCCAGCTTACGGTGGTCGCGCCTTTTGGCCTCTTCAATCTGGGCGAGATAAGCGGAAAGCTCTTTTTCCGTGGGGAAGGCGGTGGCGTAAATGCGCGAGAGCATCCGATTTTTTTCGCTGCCCCGCCAGTAGGCCCCGGCCACGCTCATCAGCTTGTAAGCGCCCACAAAGCCGGTTGAGGGAATATGCGGCCCGCGGCACAAGTCGACAAAATCGCCATGCCGGTAAAGCGAAACCTCGTCAGCATCAATATCTTCAATAATCTCAACCTTATAATGCTCGCCCATTTCCCGGAACAGCGCAACGGCCTCATCCTTGGGCAACACGCTGCGCTCAAACGGCACATCGGCGGCAATGATTTTCTTCATTTCCGCCTCAATGGCTTCAAAATCTTCATGCGAGAAGGCCCGTTCGTAATCAAAATCGTAATAGAATCCGTTTTCTATGGCCGGGCCAATGGTCACCTGAGCGGTGGGGAACAGTTTCTTCACCGCATCAGCCATAATATGGGAGGCGGAATGGCGGATCATTTCCCGCCCTTCCTGGCTGTCGGCATAAACCGGTTCGACCGCCTCGCAACCGGCAGGAATGGAGGCGGAAAGATCATAAAGCGCGCAACCGTCAGCGCAGCAGCGCGCCGCAACCACAGCCTTGAAACGCTTGCCGCTGAGCGCGGCTTTAAAAGCGTCTGCAAAAGTAGCGCCCTGGGCAAGGCTTACACTATTGCCCTCAACTGATATATTCACAGAAAACACCTTAACGGGCGTCAAAACCCCGGAGAATTATTTGGTAGGCACTAGCAGGATTGAACTGCTGACCCCTTCCGTGTCAGGGAAGTGCTCTCCCTCTGAGCTACGCGCCTACTTCCACAATAACCGGCGGAGCGGCCTGACTGACCGGGCAATACGCTCCACCGCAAAACAATGGCGTAAATTACATCATGACATCAAACCCGTCAAGGATTTGGGTTATTTTTTGACGCCATTGCATAATTCAAAATTGCGGGCCGGCTTTTTTTTTGGGGGGGGGGTGAGGATACCAGGCCCGCATACCGCCCAATGGGGAACCCGGGCGGTATTTGTATATATACACTATCGCGGGCACAAGTAAAGTATTGTGAAAAAAAACTACATTTTTGCATAAAATTTCAATAAATATAAAATCCGCTTCAGATTCAGAACTTAAAGTATAAAAATCTCAAACAATTATTGCCAGTTCCATGTAAAAAACATCTTGCGCCATCTGAACAGCTGAGATAATATCTTTTCCAATTAATGTTATTTGTTTTAGCCATACTTTTCCAGACAGAGCTGCATCTGAAAGGTAAACATGACAACAAATACATCTCTGCCGCCCCAATCTCTGACAAAAGGACACCGCGAGCGTCTGCGCAAACGCTTTCTGGACAACCCGACCCACCTGCCCGACTATGAACTGCTGGAGCTGCTGCTCAGCTATGCGCTGCTGCGCCGGGATACTAAACCTCTGGCAAAAGATTTGCTGAGGCGTTTCAAAACATTGCGGGCAGTGCTCGAAGCGCCTCCGGCGGAACTCAGGGAGAGCAAGGGATTCGGCCCGGGACTGGAGGCATTCTGGCTGGTGCTCAGGGAATGTTCCGCCAGAGTTGCGGAGGTGCCGCCCAGCGCAAAAATTATTCTGGACAAACCGGAAAAAGTGGTAAACATGGCCCGCAAGCGTCTAGCCGGATACCGTCATGAAGAAATCTGGGGCGCCTTTCTGGACAATCAAAATCGCCTGCTCAGCTGGCGCTGCGTTTCAAAAGGGGCCGGGGGTCAGGTGTTCATGTCCTGTCAGGAGGTGCTGGCCATGGCCCTTGAATATCGGGCAACCGGCATCATTCTCATCCACAACCATCCCGGCGGCAACGTCATGCCTTCCCCGCAGGATATAGACATCACGCTGAATCTTGTCAGAGGAGCCCGCCATCTATCTATCCGTGTGCTTGACCACATTATTGTTACCGATGACCAGTACCTCAGCATGAACGATAAGAAT
>JAFQMU010000163.1 GCA_017421085.1 Desulfovibrionaceae bacterium
CAGACCTGAGGGCCCCGCCGGATATTCAGTGTTCCGGCGGGGCGGAAAATCTGTTATTCTGCTCTCAGATTAGCAGGAGGAAAAACAAAAGATGCGCATATTGCTGATAGAAGATGATCTGATGATTGGCGACGGCATTGAAGCGGGTTTGCAGCATCTGGGTTTTTCCACAGACTGGTTTACCAGCGGGAATTCCGGCTTTAACGCCCTCGACTCCGCAAATTACGATGCCGTGGTACTCGACCTCACCCTGCCCGGCATGGACGGGCTGGATATTCTGAAACAGTGGCGCAAAGCTGGAAAAATGGTCCCGGTACTCATTCTCACTGCCCGGGGATCCCTGGATGAACGGGTGCAGGGCCTGAACCTGGGCGCCGACGATTACCTGCCCAAGCCTTTTGCTCTGGAAGAGCTTGCAGCCCGTTTACGCGCCCTGATCAGGCGCAGTCACGGCGAAGCGTCGCCCACCCTTGTTCACGGCAATGTGGAATTCAACCCGGGCAACAGGCGCCTTGTCCTGAATGGAGAGCCTGTTCAGCTCAGCCCCAGGGAAATAAGTCTGGTGGAGCTGTTTCTACTCCACAAAAACAGCGTGCTCACCCGTGCAATGATTGAAGAAAAACTCTACGCCTGGGACAACGAGGTAAGCAGCAACGCTGTTGAAGTGCATATTCACCATATCAGGCGCAAGCTCGGTTCCGGCTTTATTAAAACCGTGCACGGGCTGGGCTACAGCCTGGGAGGAGCTTCATGAAGCCCGGAAGCCTGTTTGCCCGCCTGGCCCTGTTCATCGCCCTGCTGCTGTGCGGCGGGTGGATCACTGCGGCGACGGCAGGCTGGCTGGAGGCCAGCGAATATATCAACGAGTTTTACGATACCCGGCAGGCGCTTTTTGCCCGGCACCTTGCCGCCTTCCAATATGAAAGCAACGTATCGTCCCAGCCCGTCAAACCGCCTGCGTTCTCTGTGATTTCCGCGTATGGGAAGGGAGGCGAACTCGAAGACGAGGCCCTGAGCTTTGCTGTTTTCGACCGGAGAGGACAACTTCTGCTGCATGATGGAGAGGAAGGGAAAAATTTTATTTACTCCGGCCAGGCGCAGGGGTTCATTGAAAGCAAGATTGCGGGCTCCGATGACCCATGGCGCGTGCTGTGGGTTGATTCTCCCGATGGGAGGCTCAGAATAGTCGTGGGGCAGGAGCTTGAATACCGTCAGGATATGGTCTGGGACTTGCTGGAAAAGCAGTTTATGCCCTGGCTGATTATCTTTCCCCTGCTTCTGCTGGGGGCGCTGTTTATTATTTACCGACAGTTGCGCCCTCTGCGCGAACTCACCGCCCGCCTCAACCGGCGCAGCCCACAGAGCTGCGAGCCCCTGCACCTGACAAACCTGCCCAGCGAGGCCCGGCCCATGCTTAACGCCCTGAATAATCTGTTTGCCCGCACCTCATCGCTGCTTGAGAGGGAGCGCGCCTTTATTTCTGATGCGGCGCATGAACTGAAAACCCCTCTCACTGCCCTGCGCATTCAGGCGGAAGTAGCAGGGTTGGACGGCGTTGACGAAGCCGCCAGAAAAAATGCTCTGAACAAGCTGGAGCTGGGCATAGAGCGTTGCGCCCATCTGGTGGAGCAGCTTCTGGCTCTTTCCCGCCTCGAAGCAATGGCGCACGGGGCGCAGAGTCGCGCCTGCAATCTGGAAAATGCCGCGGAGCTCGACCTGCCGGATTTGCTTGCCGAGGCGGTTTCAGAGGTTTACCCTGCTTTGGATAAAAAGAATATTGAGCTGCATACCGATATCTCTTCCTCCTCAAAAGCCGCAGCCCCGCAGGGGCAGGCCGCCCTCATTGCCCTGATGCTGCGCAATCTGCTGGAAAATGCCGTTAAATACACCCCTGACAACGGAAAAATTGAAATCTTCCTTACCGCGCATGCCCTGCAAATCTGCAACAGCGGGCCCGGGGTTGCCTCAGAATATCTGCCTCGCCTGGGTGAGCGTTTTTTCCGTCCCCCGGGACAAACCGAAACCGGCAGCGGTCTGGGCCTGTCCATTGTGCGCCGCATTGCCGAGCTGCATGGCTTTAAAACGGAATTCAGAAATCTCTGTTCTCCCGGCTCAGCATATAATACCGGCTTTTGCGCCGCAATTCATTTTCAGACCTGACTGGCGGCTACGGCTCAGATTTCCGGCATGCAAGGCCAGCCGCACCCAATCGAGGAAAAAGCCCTTGTTGCTGATTTCTCCGTCTTTTTCCTCACACGCGGCGTTCGCACTTGACAGCCCGTCTTCAACATTGCAGGATACATTCTAAATTCAAAGCATGGGGGATAAATTTATGGAATACAGAGCAATCGGCAGCACCGGCATGAAGGCAGGCGTAATCGGCCTCGGGGCGGAATATCTTGACGGCAAAAACTACTCCCTAATAGAAGAAGTAATCAACGCAGCCATGGACAGCGGAATAAACATAATGGATCTGTTCATGCCGGGCAGCCGGGTGCGCACGGATATAGGAAAGGCCATTGCAGGAAAGCGCGACCGCTGGATTATTCAGGGGCACATCTGCTCCACCGATGTGAATGAACAATACGACATCAGCCGCGATTTGCCCACCTGCAAACGCTATTTTGAAGATTTGCTCAAGTGTCTGCACACTGACTATATTGATGTAGGCATGCTGTTTTTCATTGACGATGAAGAAAGCCTGAAGGCGGTGTTTGACAACGGCATTGTTGAATACGCCCAAAATCTGAAGCAGGCGGGAACCATCCGGGCCATCGGCGCAAGCTCTCACAATCCGCTTATTGCCCGGCGACTGGTGGAAAGCGGAGCGCTTGACCTCTTGATGTTCAGCATTAACCCGGCCTTTGACCTGATGCCCGCTCAGACAAAAATTGACGACATGTACAGCCGGATTGAAGAAGAAAAGCTGAATAATCTGGGCGTCAACCCTCACCGTCACAGCCTTTATCAACTTTGCGAAGAAAAAAATGTGGCCATAACCGTGATGAAATCTCTGGGTTCAGGCAAGCTGCTCAGCCCCGAACACACCCCCTTTGCCCAGCCGCTGAGCGTGCCCCAGTGTCTGCATTAGGCCCTTACCCGCCCGGCGGTGGTGAGCGCCCTGGTAGGATTTGAAAGCGCCGCCCAGGTTGAGGAGGCCATGCGCTATTTCTCCGTCTCTGATGCGGAACGCGATTATGCGGAAATTATCAGCGCCTATCACAACAACTTCAGCGGCAAATGCGTTTACTGCAATC
>JAFQMU010000164.1 GCA_017421085.1 Desulfovibrionaceae bacterium
AGTTACGCTGTATACCATGGGGCTGCCCATGTCCGCCATTGCCGGTCTTTTTCAGGTCTCAACCCCGGCGGTGCTGCGCTGGGTAAGAACCTTTGCTGAGCGGGAACATGAAAAACCGCAACCCGCCGAGGTGGTTTTTGTGGAGCCTGATGAAATGCGCCGTCTCCTTAAGTCAAAGAAAACGAACATTGAATCAGGAAAACCGGTGGTAGTCATCTCACTAGACTCCCTGACCGGGAATGTGGAGGGAGCAATCAGGCTGGCTTCCCCTGAATAATGACTGATAACTCGTTTTCGGCAATACGCGGCAGGGCTCTAACCTGCTCGCCTCTCTGCCCGCTGAAGGTGAAGATTTCCAATTTTATCTTTTTGTATTTGCGCTCCAGGTTTATTGCCGCCCATTATGCTCAACTTCAGAATACTTCTCTGAACCGGCATGTCCTCCCCTGGAATAGGGGCAGCCTGCAATAAGCCCTCCCGCGTTAAAGGGGTTTAGGCGCTGAAACGCAGGCTCCCCTTGCCCAGAATATCATGCAGATGCACAATACCGATCGGCTCAAGCGCCTGGTTGACAATGGGCAGAACGGTAATCTGCTTCTGTTCCATCAGGTCAATCAATTCGCCCACGCTTTGCTGTTCAAAACCGTGTCTGGGGTTGCGGATCATCATTGCTGAAACAGGCTCAGCCGGGTGCAGTTCACCCCGGCATACAGCCCTGCGCACATCGCCGTCAGTAATAATTCCCGAGAGCTTTCCTTCAGAATCTGTCAGAATAACCGCTCCCAGCCTGCCCTGATCAAGAATGTTCAGGGCCTCCGCTGTGGTTGCGGCCTCGTCTGCCAGGGGAATATTGCTGTGCATGATATCCCGGGCGTACAATTTCAGGCGCTGCCCAAGGCTGCCGCCGGGGTGCACCTTGAAAAAATCATTTTCAGTGAAACCGCGGCAGTTAATTAAACATACCGCCAGCGCATCGCCCACAGCCAAAACCGCTGTTGTGCTGGCTGTGGGAGCGAGATTATGCGGGCAGGCCTCCCGGGGAACTCCGCAGTTGATATGCACATGGGCCATTCTGGCAAGAGTGGAGGCGTCATTGCCGGTGAGGGCAATCAGACGACAGCCCAGTGAAAGCAAAGACGGCAGAATGGCATTCAGCTCATCGGTTTCGCCTGAGTTGGAGATGGCCAGAATCAGGTCGTTGGCGCAAATTGCCCCCAGGTCGCCATGGGCCCCTTCCACCGGGTGCAGAAAAAAAGAAGGGGTTCCGGTAGATGACAGGGTTGCTGTAATCTTGCGCCCCACCAGCCCCGACTTGCCTATGCCGGTGACTACTATTCTGCCGGTGCAGGCATGCATCATGTTCACAGCGGAAGCGAAGCCCTGATCAAGCCGGGCCTGCACAGTGCGCAAGCCCTCCATCTCAATATCCAAAACTTCTCTGGCCTGCTCAAGCAGGGCTCCGACAGTCAGCATGTCATCTCCTTAATCTTCAGGCTGTTCTATGCGCAGGCCGCGGGCGGCGGCGGCTTCTTCTTCATCATTGGGTGGAACCGGATAATTGCCGTCAAAACAGGCGTAGCAGAAGTCTTCCGGCTTTTCCAGAATGGCCTTGAGCCCTTCAAGAGTTAAGTGATGCAGGCTGTCAAGGCCGATATATTCACGAATTTCCTCATTGGTTTTATGCACGGCAATCAGCTCTTCGCGGGATGGGAAGTCTACCCCGTAAAGACAGGGGAACTTCACCGGCGGCGAACTCACCCGGAAGTGCACCTCCCTGGCTCCGGCCTCCCGCAGGTGTGAGGTGCGCCCGCGTACCGTTGTGCCGCGTACAATGGAGTCATCGGCGATAACAACTCTTCTGCCCCGGATGAACCCGCTCACCGGGTTGAGCTTGATGCGCACGTCAAACGAGCGCATTTCCTGAGTGGGCTGAATAAAAGTGCGCCCTACATAGTGGTTGCGGATCATGGCATGCTCATAGGGCAGGCCCGCGCCCTGGGCGTACCCGAGAGCGAAATACACCCCGGAGTCTGGGAGGGGCATCACGCAGTCCGCTTCGCAGGGCGCCTCCCGGGCGGCCTGAATTCCCATCCTTTTACGGCAGGAGTAAACCTCTTCCCCAAATACCACGGAGTCGGGCCGTGCAAAGTAAACCAGCTCAAACACGCAATGTTTGCACCCCGGAGAGTCAGCCCACTGAATACTTGTGAGCGTGGGAGAAGCGAGAGCGCCGTCAGCCTCAATAACCACCATCTCGCCCGGTCTGACGCTGCGCACCTTCTGCGCTTCAAGCAGATCAAAGGCGCAGGTTTCAGAAGCAAGAACCCATGTATCGGTTTTTTCAACACGGGCAATGCTCAAAGGCTTTATGCCCAGCGGATCGCGCACTGCAATCATCTGGTCGTTGCCGAGAACCAGAAGAGAAAAAGCGCCCCGCACTTCCTTGCAGGCGGCAGCCACCGCTTCAGGCAGCTTGTCGCCCTTTTCCATTGCATCGATTATCAGGTGCGCAAAAAGTTCGCTGTCGGTTGCAGTGTGAAAGATAGCTCCCAGTTTTTCCATGCGCAGACGCAGAGACTTGGCATTGAGCAGAGCCCCGTTGTGGGCAACTGACAGGTCAATCCCCCGGTGCTGGATGCGGAAAGGCTCTGCATCGCGCAGGCTGGGAGAGCCTGAACGGGAATAAAGCACATGCCCGATGGCCCTGCTGCCCCGCAGACGATTGAGAATTTCTTCCGGAAAAACATCAGGAACCAGCCCAAGGCCCAGATGCTCGCATATCTGCAGCACTTCGCCTTCGCGCTTTGGAGGACGGCGGCTGACAATGCCGGCGCTCTGCTGCCCGCGATGCTGCTGGGCATATAAACCAAAGTAGGCCATTTTGGCAGCCTTGGGGTGATTGTAGATTCCAATCAAACTCATAATGCCTTCTTTATTTTGGAGTAATTACCCCGGCTTTACGGCATAACCGCTTCATGCCGCGGCCTGGCCCGAAGCCAGTTCTAAAGCGGAGGGGATTACAGGTTAAAAAAATATTTTATGCCCCGACAGAACATATAGCAAGAAAAATCAACAGACGGGCATAAGTTTCAAACCGCATTTCTTCCCAAAAGAAAAAACAAGACAAACGCGGCGGGCGGCGGGTCAGCCGCTCCGTCTTTTCAATAAGACCAGAGTTTCCAGATGATGGGTATGCGGGAACATATCCAGCCCCTGCACCCGCTTCAGCTCATATTTCTCTGAAAGCAGGCCGAGATCGCGGGCGAGGGTATGCGGGTTGCATGATACATAAATCAGCCAGGGCACTTTTTTAAGCAGCAGGGTCTTCACCAGCTCACCGGCCAGCCCGGCCCGGGGCGGATCAAGCACCACCAACTTTGGCGCACCCGAAAATCTGCGCACCAGTTTTCGCACATCCCCAGCCTCAAACCGACAGTTGGAAAAACCGTTCAGCCCGGCATTGCGCTTGGCTGACTGCACTGCTGCGGAAGAAAGCTCAAATCCTGCGACTTTTCCAAATAAAGGCGCCAGCGGAAAAGTCAGCGCGCCAACGCCGCTGTATAAATCCCAGGCCTCAGGCTGGGCAGCAGACTCAGCCGCCCCACCGCTGAGCACGGAAGAAGAGGCATCGGCTTCATTTTCAAGGCATTTGCCGATCAGCTCAACAAGCATCTTCTGCAAAAGTTCCGCCACCCCGATATTGGTCTGGAAAAATGCCCCCGGAGCCAGGTCATATTTAAAATCACCCAGCTCTTCCCGCAAAAAAGCCTCG
>JAFQMU010000165.1 GCA_017421085.1 Desulfovibrionaceae bacterium
AAAGGAACCTTGTACTCAAAATCACCAATCTTTTCGGGGTCTTCAACGCCGAAGACTTTCAAAAAATCTATGGTAAAGCTCTGAGCCTGCGCCTCCTCCTTGTACGCATCCTTCCAGCGTTCAGAAAATCGAATGGCGTTAGCCTGGATAGCATCCCAAGTCAGGGGCATAAACTTATCTCCCTGTATCTAAGCGGTATAGCTGTACCGATATTTGTATTTTTCTTGATAATCAGTTGCAAAGTTTGGCAGAAGTCAACTCGAAATAGATATTGAAAACCAGTTTTAGTTTTTTCGGCCTGGCTGCTCTGCCCGCAGGCAAATTCCCCGGCGTATCCGCCGCATAATCACTCAATGAAATGGGTGTAGATTTTTTCTTCATGCCGGGGCAGGCCAACGCTTTCTTTCCCCTCAGCAAAGCATTTCAGCATCCAGGCCATGTTTTGGGCCAGGGTGCGCATGGTTTGCAGGCCTTCCAGGTCTTTGCGCACATCTTCGGGAGTGAAGCCGAGCACCATATTCCAGTATTGAGAGCTGACTACCGGCATATTGGAAATGGTGAAGTATTTGTTTAAACGGTCAAATGACGCTGTGTTTCCACCACGGCGGCAACTGACCACAGCAGCAGCGGGCTTGAAGGCAAAACTGCCCCGACTGGGATAAAATATCCGGTCAAGCAGGGCGCAGAGGGTTCCGTTTGGGCCGCCGTAATACACAGGGGAGCCCACCACCAGACCATCGGCCGCTTTGATTGCCTCTCTGATTTCATTGGCGGGGTCGTCTTTGAATACGCAGGCGCCGGTTTTCCAGCATACATTGCAGGCCTGACATCCCATCACCGGCTTGTTGCCGATATGTCTGATTTCACTTTCAATTCCGTGACGGGCAAGCTCATTCCCCACCTCTTCCAGGGCAGTGTATGTGCACCCTTTTTTGTTGGGGCTGCCGTTGATCATAATTACTTTCATAGCTTTATCACTTTAAAGTTTGTCTGAAGTGGATCCGTTTCGGTTTTATAGCTTGACTTTTGCAGAAAGGGCAAGCGCTTTCACCGCAGCAGCGGAAGGCGGGAGGCGTTAAAAGTAAGCTCAGGGCATAATTTGACTTATATCTGCTTTTCTGTGATTATTCCCGCAGGTCAAACTTTTAACGCTGCCAAAACTATGTATGTCTGTGTAAGCTGCGCCACTCTGCATGGTGTGGATGCTATTCCAGTTAATCTGGAGGTGGATCTTATCCGTAAAGGGCTGCCGGGTTTCGCCATGGTCGGCCTGGCGGAGGGTTCGGTGCGGGAAGCCAGAGAGCGGGTTTTTTCAGCCCTCAAGAATTGCGGCTATAAATTGCCGCCCTCCAGAATTACCGTAAACCTTGCCCCGGCTGACCGCAAAAAACAGGGCACGGCTTTTGATCTGCCCCTGGCTTTGGGGCTGCTTGCAGCTGCGGGCCAGATCTCACCAGGCTTGCTGAAAGATATTTTTGTCTGTGGCGAGCTTTCGCTCAGTGGCGAACTCAAGCCGGTTCCGGGCGTGCTTTCCATGGCTATTCTGGCAAAGGAGCGGAATGCCGGGGCAGTTATCGTGCCGTGGGACAACCGGGCTGAAGCAGCGGCTGTTTCCGGTTTAACGGTTTTTGCGGCCAAAGACCTTGGTCAGGCTGTGTCCGCTCTGGCAGGGGAGCTGAAAAGTTGCGCGGCGGCCGACCTGCCTGCGGAAGTTTTTACAGACGACTTTCAACCTGATTTTTCAGAAGTAAAAGGTCAGGAACACGCTAAACGGGCAATCGAAATTGCCGCAGCGGGGGGGCACAATATTTTGTTCGCCGGGCCTCCGGGCAGCGGCAAGACTATGCTGGCCCGGCGCATTCCCGGCATTTTGCCTGAACTTTTGTTTGAAGAGGCTCTGGAAGTAAGCAAGGTTTACAGCGTTGCAGGAGAAAGCGTTGAGGGCAGCGGGCTGGTGCGCTCCGGGAAAGGGGGATGCGGCCTGATTCGCACCCGACCTTTCCGCGCGCCGCACCACACCATTTCTTATGCCGGGCTGGCAGGGGGTGGGAGCATTCCCAAACCGGGAGAAATTTCTCTGGCCCATTGTGGAGTGCTGTTTCTGGACGAATTGCCCGAATTTTCCCGCAGTGTGCTTGAAATACTGCGCCAGCCGCTGGAGTTGGGCGAAGTGCATATTTCCAGAGCAGGAAACTCGGTGAGCTATCCTGCCCGCTTCATGCTTGTGGCAGCCATGAACCCCTGCCCCTGCGG